>NZ_DBHD01000013.1:0-3226 GCF_002296025.1 Microbacterium sp. UBA837 | reverse complement strand
ACCGTCCAGGGCTCAAACAGCAGGTTCGCGTCGAACGAGCGGACAGCAAGCCCGGCATCCCGCAGATCGGACTTCAGTCGTGCGTCGATGTCGCGTTCGGGGAGGGCGTAGCGCCGATTCCAGTAGACGGCGTCGGCGTCTGTCTCGGTGACGAGCTCTCGGATGACCTCGCCCGCGGCACCTTTCCTCAACACCAGGCTGATGCCGAGGTGGTTCAGGTCGCGCGTCAGGGCGGCCAGGCTGTGGTGGAGCCACCAGCGGCTGGCGGCGCCGAGCGGACGGATGCCGGGGGTGTGCTCGTCGAGGACGAAGACCGCGACGATCGGCTCTCCCCGGTTCACAGCTTCGTGAAGGGCGGGGTTGTCGCCGATCCGCAGGTCGTCTCGGAACCAGACGATCGTGCGAGAGGTCACGTTGGGATGCTAACGCCCGCTGACACACCCGAGGGCGGAAGCCGCGGATCTGGCAGGGTAGGTTCTCATACAGTGGCCGCCGGACCCCGAGGGATCTGCCGCGGAAGGAGCCCCGATGAGCCCTGCCCGACCCCGTTCTCTTCACAGTGCCGCACCGCCATCTACTCGCCCCTCCGCGCGGGTCCGCACCTCGCTGACTGCCTCGGTGGTCGCCGTGACCATGTTGTTGTCGGGATGCGGCGGGGTCGCCGACGACCGGACGACTGTCATCGCGGGTGAGGATGCCGGCCTCCTCCGTGTCGCCGTCGAGAACGCGATCGAACAGATCGGCGCGGAGGCAGCGATCGTACGGGTTACGCGCGGGGACGACGTGCTTCTCACCCAGGCGTGGGGGGAGTCGATGGCAGGGGTCCCCGCCACGGTCGACATGCATTTCCGAAACGGCGCAGTGGCGATCCCGCAGGTCGCGACGGTGCTGCTGCAGCTCGTCGACGAGGGCGTCGTGAGCCTCGACGATCGGCTCTCGACGTGGCTGCCGAACGTGGCGTACGCCGACGAGGTGGGGCTCGGCCAGCTCGCGCAGATGACGTCGGGGTACGCCGACTACCTGTGGAGTGATCAGTTCCGCGCGGCGTTCTCGGCTGACCCGTTCCGGCAGTGGACACCCGAGGAGCTCGTCGCGATGGCGACTGTGCGACCGCTCGTGTACCCGCCGGGGACCAACTGGAACTACTCGCACACGAACTACGTCATCCTCGGGCTTGCGCTCGAAGAGATCACCGGCAGGCCGTTGGACGAGCTGATCAGCGAGCGCATCCTGGATCCGCTCGGGATGACCCAGACTGCCGACCCCGGGACGCCAGCGCTGTTGCAGCCCGCCCTTCACGCCTACAGCCAGGAGCGCCGCGTCGACCTGGGGATCGCTCAGGGGGTCTCGTTCACCGAGGAGTCGACGTCGTGGAATCCGTCTTGGACGTTGGCGCGGGGCGCGATCCAGAACACCGACATCACCGACATGGCGACCGTCATCCGCGCGGTCGGGCGGGGCGATCTGCTGACCGCGCAAAGCCATGAGTTGCAGGTCGCCCCGACCCTTCGCGGACGCACGACGCCGGTCGAGGGGTGTCCGACCTGTTTCGTGCAGGGCGAGGGATACACGTTCGGCTACGGCATCGTGCTCACCGGCGACTGGCTCATGCAGAACCCTCTGTTCCACGGCTATGCCGGGGTGGCTGCATACCTGCCGGACGAGGATCTGGCGATCGCGATCGCGGCAACCTACGGACCCGACGCGTTCGACGAGGACGGCGAACCTCGCGGGAACATCGCGATGACGATCTTCCGTGACGTCGCTGCGGCCCTCGCGCCCGATCACCAGGTTCCGTCCCGCTCCTGATTCCGGGGCGGGGCAGTGCCGGACGAGCGCCCTCAGGCAGCTGTCGCGAGATTCTCGAGAGTCCGCAGTCGTGCGGGTGCAGCATCCATCGGATCGCTGTCGCGGGCCGCGGCGACCGGCGAGATCATGATCTCGTCCACCTCCCACCGCGTCGCGAACTCCCGCAGTCGTTCGGTCACGGCGTCGGCAGTACCGACGAACCAGCGCTCCGCCGCCCAGGAGGCGAGGGGTGTCGCGAGGCCGTCGGATGCCTCGGCGCTGTGCGCCTGCTCGACGGTCTCGAGCGCCGTCAGGGGCCGGCCACCGCGAAGCCGCGCCATCATCCGCAGCTGCGGGAGGGCGAGAGCGTGGGCTTCGGCATCCGTGTCGCCGACGACGACGTTCGCGGTGAGGAAAGTCCTCGGGGTGTCGCCGTCGGCGGCCGGCCTGAATTGTGACCGGTAGAGGTCGAGTGCGCGTTCGAGTCCCTCGCCGGAGAAGTGGTTTGCGAAGACGTAGGGGAGCCCCATCGATGCGGCGAGCTGCGCCGAGTAATCGCTGGAGCCGAGCAGCCACACGGCGGGGGGCGTGGCCGCCGCGGGCGTGGCCCGCACCGCGTATTCCTGTCCGGAGGTGAAGCGCAGGCTCGCGCCCTCGGGGGAAGAGAGGGCGAGGATGTCGCGGATGTTGTCGGGGAAGCGATCGACGTCGCTGGTGGTCCCGGACTGCCGCAGGAGTTGCGTGATGACGGGATCGCTGCCCGGTGCTCGACCGATGCCGAGGTCGATGCGTCCCGGGGCGATCGCTTCGAGCGCGGCGAACTGTTCGGCGACGACGAGCGGCGAATGGTTGGGGAGCATGACGCCTCCCGAGCCGAGGCGGATGCGGGAGGTCCGCGCAGCGGCCGCAGCCACGAGGACTGGCGGTGTCGTCGAGGCGACCGCCGGCATGTTGTGGTGCTCAGCGAACCAGTAGCGCCGGTACCCGAGTCGGTCGGCCGCGTCAGCGGTGGCGAGGGAAGCGGCGATCGCCTGGGCGCTGGTCTGGCCCGTGCGTACCGGGACGAGATCGAGGACGGAGAGGGCGAGCGGTGCGGCAGACATCGTTTCACACAACGCCGAGTGGCTCGATCCCATTCCGGCGCATCAGATCCGGCGTATCAGAAAGGTGCGGGGTCGTCCGGACCGTCTGGGGTGAAGTGAACGGAGACTGGCGGTGGATGGTCTATGTAGATCCGGCCGGTCGGGGAGGTGAACTGGAGGATTCCGCCGTCGAGTTGCTGCACCTGCCAGGCGGTGAATTGCTTCATCGAGTGATGTCGCTGACAGAAGTGACACAGGTTCGAATGCTCGGTCTTCCCGCCCTTGGCGTAGTCGTCGTTGTGGTCGACCTCGCAGTTGATCGCGGGGGTGCGGCACCCGATCGTTCGGCAGTGTTG
>NZ_DBHD01000090.1:0-3251 GCF_002296025.1 Microbacterium sp. UBA837 | reverse complement strand
CAGGAGGACGCCCGGCACCGTGGGGTGGAACCACCGAGGTCGTGATCTCGCGCGACGTCGATTCTTCACCTGGTCCGACACACCGATTTCCGTGGAGGTCACCATGGCTGACCCGACGGAGTTCGCGACGGGCGACGTCGTGGGTCAGATCGCCTGGACCGCCGGTCCTCACACGGAGCGCGCTGACCTCATCGTGACCGAGTCAATTGACCCTCCCGCTGATTGGTGGCGACTGACGCACCCTGCGGAGCTGATCGGGCGCTAACCCTCTAGGAGCCTGTCGCGCAGCTCCCCAGGATCAGAGGCCCGCGCCGTCGTCGGTCGTGCTCGTGCTGCGGCGATCCACGCGCTCCTGCGTTGCGGGATCGACGCTCGACCGAGTCACAGTTTCGGTCTGGCGCCGCCGCGCCAACAGAATGATCCCGAACAGGAACACGAGAACACCGGCGCCCATCAGGATGTAGCCGACGAGGTCAAGGTTGATCCACTCGACCTCGACGTTCACGGCGAAAGCCAAGATCGCGCCGATCACGAACAGCACGATGCCGGTACCAATACTCATGGAGCGTCCCTTTCGTCAGTGCGGCAGAAGCCGCACCCAACACCTTGGTGGACGCACCGCACGGTCGAAAGCGCCTTGACACTAGATTCCGGATGTGGCATATGGCCGCATCCGGGCGGAGTCACATGAACCAGCCGCTGTTGCGCACGGTTCTGTCTTGGAACTGATGCTGAGCCGCGGCACGCGCTCGCTCAACAGCTTCCTGCGCTTCGCGACCCTCTTTCGCCTCGGAGAACGAGACGGGCTTACGGACAAAGAGGCGAGTCAGCCGGTTCCAGAACGTCATCATCGCCACCCCCTTGTGCCCCACGATAGACCAGCTCACGCCGCTTCGGGCTCGATCGTCACCCAATCCCCGAACTTCGGTACCCGGCCATCACCCGATGACGTGCCCGTCAGCCGTCGACGAACCCACGGACCAACGTGCGCGCGATAGTAGGCCAATCCTCGAACGGCGTCGGCGGTGGACTGCTCGGGCATCGACCACCACTCCCCTGGTGCGGGATGACCCAGGGCGCCAAGGAGGCGCGTAGCCACCCGATGATGCCCGCGGGAGTTCATATGGAGGCGGTCCGCAGACCAGAACGATGGATGCGACAACTCGCGATCCGGCCAGTTGAGAGCCCGGACGACATCGGGACGGTCGGCGATTCGGGCCACGACCGCGCGCGAGAGATCGTCTCCCCGGCGTTGGATGAGCGAGCGGAAGGGCAGCTGAGCCGACGGGTTGGCGCCCGAGAGCAAAACCAGGCGAACCCCTTCCTCATCACACCGGCGCAGCACGGTGCTGAAAGCATCCGCGATGCTCGCGATCGTCGTGCGGGGCCGCAGCATGTCGTTGCCGCCGCCGTTGAACGAGAGGTGCGTCGGTCGAAGAGCCAGCGCCGGCTCCAGTTGCTCTTCGACGATCGGCCACGCAAGCTTGCCGCGGATAGCAAGGTTCGCGTACGAAATCGGAGCGCCGAGCGCGTTCGCCCAGCCGAGAGCGGTGAGGTCCGCCCATCCGCGCACAGTGCCATCAGGCAGCTCGTCGCCGACGCCTTCGGAAAAGGAGTCACCGATGGCGACATAGCGGATCTCGTGCACTCCCCTAGCCTACGGTCGCTTCGTCGCGCTGTGTCTCCGCGCCTTCTGCGATCATTTCGCGCGCCATCGGGATGACCTTCGTGCCGTACAGCTCGATCGAGCGCATCAGCTTGTCGTGCCCGAGTGTGCCGTTCGAGTACTTCAGATCGAACCGGTCAATGCCGAGCGCCAAGACAGTGTCGGCGATCTTGCGTGCCACCCGATCGGGAGATCCGGAATAGACCGCTCCCCCGGCTCCGACATCGTGCTGAAACCGCATGCGGCTATAGGGCGGCCACCCACGTTCGGCTCCGATGCGGTTATTCATCGCTTCGAACGCGGGGTAGGCCTGTTCCCACGCCTGCTCATCGGTATCGGCGATATGACCCGGCGAGTGGACACCGACGGGCCTGCAATCGTGCCCAAAGGAGGCCAGCGACCGGTGGAAGAGCTCGACGTAGGGTGCGAAGCGCTCAGCCGGCCCGCCGATGATCGCGAGCATGAGGCCGAAGCCGTACCGCGCTGTCCGGACGACGGACTCCGGTGATCCGCCGACACCAACCCAGGTCGTGAGGCCGGAGCCCTCGGTCTTCGGGTAGACGTCCGCGTTCGTGAGCGCGGCGCGGGTCGTGCCCGACCACGTGACCGGGCGCTCCTGGCGCAAGAGAGAAAACAGTTCGAGCTTCTCCTCGAAGAGGGCCTCATAATCCTTCAGGTCGTACCCGAACAGGGGGAAAGACTCGATGAAGGAACCCCGGCCCAGTACCACCTCGGCACGCCCGTTCGAGATGGCATCCAGGGTCGCGAACCGCTCGTAGACCCGCACCGGATCGTCTGAAGACAGAACGGTCACGGCAGTGCCGAGATGGATGTCGCGGGTTCGGCCAGCGATGGCCGCGAGCACCATCTCGGGGCTCGACACTGCAAAATCGGGGCGGTGGTGCTCCCCCACCCCGATGAACGAGATGCCGAGCTCGTCGGCCAGGACAGCCTGCTCGACGAGATTTCGCAGCGTCTGTGCATCCGAGAGGGGCGCTCCGCTCTCATCAACAGTGACATCACCGAAGGTATCGAGACCGAACTGAATCATGACGGCATCCTTTCCATGCACTTGCATAGAACCATACGATTCCGGTCCCTATTCCGATCCTCAGGTCAGCAACGCCGCACGCAGCGTATCGAGCCCGACGCCACCGATGTCGAGCGCGCGCTTGTGGAAGGCCTTGATGTCGAAAGCATCACCCTGCTGCTCGGCAACCGTGTCGCGCAGTTGCTCCCAGATTCGCTGGCCGACCTTGTAGGACGGTGCTTGGCCCGGCCAGCCCAGGTAGCGGTTCACCTCGAACTGAATGAACTCATCCGACATGTTCACGTTGCGGCGCATGAAGGCGAGAGCGTAGTCGTGGTCCCACACGCCGTCGCCGTCCAAGCGGGGCTTGCCGAGGTGCACACCGATGTCCAACACGACGCGCGCCGCGCGCATCCGCTGGCCATCGAGCATGCCGAGCCGGTCGGCGGGGTCATCTAGGTAGCCGAGCTGCTCCATGAGTCTCTCGGCGTAGAGCGCCCACCCCTCGGCGTGGCCCGAGGTGCCGGCCAGCAGACGCCGCCACGAGTTGAGCTG
>NZ_DBHD01000115.1:0-7229 GCF_002296025.1 Microbacterium sp. UBA837 | reverse complement strand
TCGCCCTGAGCGTGCAGGTGCGCATGGGGGGTGAGGACGTCGACTTCGCTGCCCTGTCCCGGGCCCTCAGCGAGAACGAGCCGATCCTCGTCCTGCCGAGCGGCACCTACTTCTCGCTCGATACGCCCGAGCTGCAGCGCCTGCGCGAGATCATCGCCGAAGCCAGTGCCCTCTCGGACCGCCCCGTCACCTCGGTGCAGGTCAGCCGCTACCAAGCCGACCTCTGGGAAGAGCTCGTCGAGCTGGGCGTCGTCGCGCGCCAAGAGATCGAATGGTGGATGCGGGTGCGCGGTCTCAGCGACCACGATCAGCTCACCCCCATCGAGCCGCCCCCGACCCTGCGCGCCGAACTGCGCGACTACCAGCGCACAGGGTTCTCTTGGCTCGACTTCCTGCGCACCCACCAACTCGGCGGGGTGCTCGCCGACGACATGGGCCTGGGTAAGACCCTGCAGACCATCGCGATGATCGAGAAAGCACGACTCGATGCGCTTGAGACGGGCGACCAGCAGCATCCGCCGTTTCTCATCGTCGCCCCCACCAGCGTCGTCGGCAACTGGGCTGCCGAGTGCGCGCGATTCGCGCCCGAGCTGCGCGTCGCTGCGATCAGCGCAATGGGAAACAAGCGCGGCACGGCACTGGCCGACGAGGTCGCCGGGGCGCACGTCGTCGTGACCAGCTACGCGCTGTTCCGTCTCGAGTTCGACGCTTACGCGACCCTGGACTGGCAGGGGCTCATTCTCGACGAGGCTCAACAGATCAAGAACCCGTCGTCGCAGGGCTACAAATGCGCCCGGATGCTGGACGCTCCCTTCACACTGGTCATCACCGGCACTCCGCTCGAGAACAACCTGCTCGAGCTGTGGGCGCTCGTCTCGCTCGCGTGCCCGGGTTTGCTGGGAGGGCGCCGCAGCTTCACCGAGTACTACCGCACACCCATCGAACGAGAACGCGACAACGAACGGCTGCGGACGCTGCAGCGCCGCATCCGCCCCTTCCTGCTGCGCCGCACCAAAGAGCTTGTCGCATCGGAACTGCCGCCCAAGCAAGAGCAGCAACTCGTGCTCGATCTGCACCCGACCCACCGGCGGCTCTACGACCGCAGGCTCGCACGTGAGCGCCAGAAAGTGCTCGGTCTGGTCGACGACGTCGACGCGAACCGGTTCCAGATCTTCCGCTCGCTCACTCTGCTTCGCCAACTCTCGCTCTCGCCCGACCTGGTCGACGAAGGCGAAGCGCCCTCGGCAAAGCTCGACGCCCTCATCGAGCTGCTTCGCGAGGCAGCTGCCGAAGGGCACCGCGCCCTCGTGCTCAGCCAATTCACCCGCTTCCTCGGCCGCGCGCGGGATGCTGCGACGGATGCCGGGATCGCCTCGCTCTACCTCGACGGCTCAACGACCAACCGCGCTGCCGTCATCGACCAGTTCCGCACCGGCGACGCGCCAGCGTTCTTTGTCTCGCTCAAGGCGGGCGGTGTCGGGCTCAACCTCGTCGAGGCCGATTACGTCATCCTGCTCGACCCGTGGTGGAACCCGGCCGTCGAGGCGCAGGCCATCGACCGCGCCCACCGAATCGGTCAGACCCGGCCCGTCATCGTCTACCGGCTCGTCTCGAAGGGAACCATCGAAGAAAAAGTCATGGCACTCAAGACCACCAAAGCCCAACTGTTCGACCGCGTGCTCGACACCGACGGCGACGCCATCGGCGGCGGGCTCTCTGCCGACGACATCCGCAGCCTCGTCGACTGAACCGCGAATCCGGCGCGGAAATCTGCGTTTGGTAGCGTGAAAGTGCTGCGTTTGGTAGCGTATGGGTGCTGCTGATGGTAGTTTAACCGCATGGACGGCTACCTTCCTCGGTTGATGGATCAGCAGCTGACCGCTGCGCTCGGTGAGGTGGCAGCGGTAGCCGTCGAGGGTCCGAAGGGAGTCGGAAAGACAGCGGCGGCCACTCGCCAGGCCGTGAGTGTCATCCGGTTGGACGATGACTCGCAACGTCAGGCGTTCGAAGCCGACCCCAACCGCATCAGGTCGCTCGCATCGCCGCTGCTCATCGATGAATGGCAGCGATCACCACAGGCGTGGGACGTTGCTCGCCGATGGGTGGACGACGGAGCACCGACCGGAAGTGTCATCCTTACCGGGAGCGCACATCCGGCCGGAGCGGCTATTCACTCGGGAGCCGGCCGAATCGTTCCGCTTCGCATGCGGCCACTCTCGCTCGCCGAACGATTCCCTGGGACGGCGACCGTATCGCTGGGCGGCCTGCTGTCGAGCCAAGCGTCAGTCGAGGGCATCAGCAGCGTGGGGTTCCCGGAGTATGTTCGTGAAATCACGGCATCCGGCTTTCCAGGCATCAGATCACTCGCCCCGCGGGGTCAACGACTGCAACTCGACGCCTACATTGAGAACGTGATCCACCGCGAGTTCGCCCAACAGGGTCACGTCGTACGGGCACCCGACACCCTGCGGCGGTGGATGCGTGCTTACGCCGCCGCCACCGCGACCACGGCAAGCTACGCGACGGTGCTCGAGGCGGCCACGCCGGCTGAGGGCGCGAAACCCGCCAAGACGACAGCGATCGCCTATCGAGACGTGCTCTCGTCGCTCTGGCTGTTGGATCCGGTGGAGCCGTGGGTTCCGCGAGGAAATGAACTCGGTCGTCTTTCTCAAGCACCCAAGCACTTCCTCGCCGACCCCGCTCTCGTGTGCCGTTTACTCGAGCTCGACTCTGACGAACTCCTCGGATTCGACGGCGACGGATCGCGAACCTCGGAGTTCTTCGGCTCCGGTTACGGGCCGCTTCTCGGACGACTCTTTGAAGCGCTGGTCGCGCTCAGCCTCCACGCGTATGCATCCCACGCAGAGGCGCGGCTCGGCCACTTTCGCACCCGCAACGGCGACCGGGAAGTCGACTTCATCGTGCAACGAGGACGACGTGTTGTGGCCTTCGAGGTCAAGCTCTCGGCTGCTGTCGACGACTCCGACGTGCGGCACCTGCGCTGGCTTCGTGACCGCCTCGGGCCGCAGCTCGCGGATGCGGCAGTGATCACCACGGGCGAGCTCGCCTACCGAAGGTCGGATGGAATTGCGGTGATCCCGGCTGCACTGCTCGGGGCCTGACCTGAGCTGTCGCGCCTGCATAATCGCGGATCCGCGGGCGCGCGTTACTCAGGCCGGGAGGCGGGCTGTATGACAGGTATCCCGAGAACGGTGAGCGCTTCGGCTCGGCGGCAGGCGTAGGTCACGAAGCCGTCGAGGTATCGAGATAGACCGCCATCTCAGAAACGCTCGTCGTCGCGCAGCGCGTGCAGCTGCGGCGACAGCGAGTCGCCGGGCGCGGGCGGCATCAGCTCGGCGATTGCGCGACGCGAGACGAGAGCGCTGCGGATGACGCGAGCCACTTCCTCCACGGCCGGGAGGAGCTGGCTCATCGAGGTTTCGTAGGTGTTCCAGCTGCGGCCGGCCGGGTCGAGAACGTCATCCTCTGCCGGATCGGCTGGCGCGTCAACAGTGCCGCGGACGCTAAGCACCCGCGCGAGGGCAGCCTGGAACCGCGCTCGCGGGTCGTTGCCGGCATCCGTCGCAGCCTCGTGGATCTCGGCATCCGTCACGTGCCGTGACAGGCGAGCGAACTCGAGGATCGTGAACGCCTTGCGCAACAGCGACGGGTCGAGTTCGACCACGGCCTTGCGGTGCGCGCGCGTCATCGCCAGCACCAGGTCGCGACCGGCGAGCACCGGCTCGGAAAGACGCTTCGCCTGATGAGCCTCGATCTCTGCCGCCGGGATGCCGAGCTCAGCCGCGATCTCGCACGCGTGCTCGGTCATTGCCTCGCCCGGACGCGGCTGCGTCCCGGCGCTCGCCACCTCGACCGGCAGATCGGCCAGAAGGAGACGCAGGTACAGCTCCGACAGGGGAGAGCGGACGATGTTGCCGGTACAGACGGTGAGGATCTCGATCGGCATGAATCGAGGGTACCTGGGGGCGTTTCGTCTCGCTTCGCTCGCTCACCGAACGCGGACGAGCGGGAGGCGGCGAACGCCTGCCAACGCGGCATCCATCACCGCGACAGCGTCGGGGGCGAGCGTGAAGTCGGCCATGCTGGCTCGAGCAGCCTCGAAAGCTTCGACGAGACCCGATCTGATCTCGTCAACGACTGAGGATGCATCGTTCGGGGGTACACCGAATCGCGACCCCGTGCGGACGAGACCTGCCACAGAGATTCGGTCGAGTGCGTACTCGCCCTCCACGCTCATGGCGCTGCTGATGATCGCGGAGCCATCCCAGTACGCGGCGTACGTCAGCAGATCGTAGAGTGGCGCGAGCCGCACCGAGCGGCCCCTCAGCATGAGGGAGTAGTTCTTGGCGTGAGCATCCGTGCACCCCGCCACCACGTTGAAGACGAACGCGCGGAAGAACGCGGCGCCGGTCGCCTCGCGATCCGCGACGAGCGGCAGGGAACCGATGAGCTGAGCGATGCTGGCCACGCCCGGTCCGCCGTCGCGTTGCTGGTATTTCTTTGACGGCGGCACGCTGAGCGCCTGGCACATGTCCTCTTGGTGGAGGCGATGCCACCGCCCATCCGTCCGCTGGCGGTCGTATCTCTCGCTGATCAAGACGTTCCAGTCGCCGATACGGCCGAGCCGCGCGGTTGCGACATCACACCCAAGATGAGCCGCTGCGCGCAGAGTGAGTTGCTCAACCACGTCGATGCGGCGGAAGGTACCGACGACCGGCTTGAGGATGTGCGTGGTCGGTTGGCTTCCCTCAGGAACCGCCCAGCGGCCATCCGGCATCCGGAACAACGCGATCTTCGGTTGCGCGCCGGCGATGCTGAAGCGCCCAGCGCCATCCCCGACAGCGACGCCGTCGGTGTACTCGGTAACCACCTGGTCGAGCATCCGAGCCACCTCCGCCTCGGTGACCGGCCGCGCGCTCTGTTCGGCGCGCGCGTCGCTCGCGAGTTCAGCGGGCGGAAGGATCTGTACCGCGCCCGCCGCATCTGCCCCAATGTGCTCGAGGAGCGCGAACGGATTCCCGGGCGCCGCCCCGAAGCGTCGTCCGATCGCCCGGAGCGCCTCGTCGTTGTCGGGGAGCAGCCCTTGAAGCCAGGGGAGCACCACGCGCTTTCGGTGTGTCGACGCACTCAGAGGCATCGCGAGCGACAGGGGAGTCGCATCGTGACGATCTCGGTAGTCGGCGTCATAGGTGAAGCTGACGTTTCCTGCTGCCGACTGGGTGAGCATCCCCGTCGGGATGCCATCCAGATACACCGCCAGTTCGGATGCCGTCACCGCAGCACCTGCCCGGTCGTGAGATCCCGCAGCGCGACCTCGTAACCGAGCGCCTGGAAGAGATCGAAGAGCTTCGCTGACTCGACCGTCGGCTTGCCCGACTCGACATCGGCGACGAAGGATCGTGACAATCGCGCTCGTGTGGCGAGGTCTTGCTGTGTCCAGCCCCGCAGCGTGCGCAGCTCTCGCACAACTGCCGACGCGTCGCGCATTGTCAACACTCCGGGCCCCCTGATCAGTCCGTGCAGCCATACGGCTGCACGAGCGGTTGTCGCCGTACGGCTGCATTCTACGTTGTCGCCGTACGGCTACACAAGGCTTGGGCTCGGGGTGCGTCACTCGAGTCTTGCTGCTCCCTGATGTTGTTTCGGGAATCGGCTGCGGGGTGATTCCCGAAATAACATCAAGGCGGGTATGATGTTGTAACGGGAATCACCGGCGTCAGGGGGACGTCCCATGCGAGTGCTCATTGACGACCCGAGCGACCTCGGGCGGGTCATCCGTCGCATCCGAGAACAGCATGGGTGGACGCAACGCCGACTCGCCGCAGCTCTCGGGGTCGGCCAACGCTACGTCCACGAACTCGAAACCGGGCGCGCGAAGAGGTTCGACACTCACTACCTGCAGGTGCTCGCCGCACTGGGCGTGCGACTGGTCGCCGAGGTCGACGATTCCGATCCCGCGGCATCCGAATCATGACCGACGCCCTGCCCGTGCGGCTCTATGACACAGGCATCGGAACGCTCGAACGCACGGCGCGAGGCGGGGTGGTTCTGCGCTGGTCGCGCGAGGCGATCGACCGGTGGGGTGAGAACTCCCGGGTTCTCAGCGCTGGCCTGCGCGTCGGAGTGGACGACGAGCACGCCTCCGAAGCGTTCTTCGGGGGGCTGCTTCCCGAGGGCGAGCACATCGCCCGGCTCGCGCGGGAAGTCAAAGTCGACCGTGGCGATGTCGTGGGTCTGCTGGCGGAGGTCGGAGCCGACCTCGCCGGGGCGTTGCGAGTGGGTCACCTCGAGGCTCAGCAGCGCGACCCCGAGAAGCTCGACATTGACGCCGTCGGGGCGCTCCTCGACCGTGCGAGCGGCTTCCTCATCGGCGGGGGAGGATCTGCGCTCCCCGGCTTTCAGCGCAAGCTCACGCTCACACGCCGTGACGGATCGTGGTGGCGTGGTAACGGCGTCATCCCCTCGACCCACATCCTCAAGCCTGTCGCGGCGGAATACGCGGCATCCGTCGAGAGCGAGAACTATGCGCTGCAGGTCGCGCGGCACGCCGGGCTTCTCGCATTCGAAACCTGGACCGAAACCGTTGCGGGCCGCCCCGTGCTTGTCGTCGAACGCTACGACCGCGTCGACGACGGTGACACTGTTCGCCGCATCCATCAGGAGGATGCCGCGCAAGCGCTGCGCCTGCCATGGGGTGGCAACGACAAGTTCGAGCAGAACAACCCCAGCGCCACCCTGCGAGGCATCGCGGGCCTTCTTGACACCGGACGGACCGTCTTCGAGACGCCGTACGCCGACCGGCTACGCCTCGCGCGATACGCAGCGTTCACCATCGCCGTCGGCAACACAGACGCCCACGCCAAGAACTTCTCTCTGCTGCACGATGATCGGGGGCGAATCACGCTGGCGCCCATCTATGACGCGGCGTCCCTCGCTCTGGCCTACGACGCGACGGATGCCCTCGCCCTGCGGATCAACGGGGTGACACGTCTTCCCGATGTCACGGCTGATGACCTGGTCGCCGAGGCGACGAGTTGGGGTGTGCCGGGCGGCGAGGCTCGGTCGGTGATCGATGAGACGCTCGCCGCCGTCGTCGAAGCAACACGCGAGGTGCCCGCGCACCCGGCGATCGAGTCGCACGTGCCCGGCTACATCCGCGGACAGGCAGAGAACCTGCTCGCCGGACGACCCGCACGGATCTCGTCCAC
>NZ_DBHD01000010.1:0-10797 GCF_002296025.1 Microbacterium sp. UBA837 | reverse complement strand
GCCAAGACGGATGCCGTCGCGCACCACTTCGCCGCCGTATCGACCGCGCTCGACAAGGTCGCCGCCTTCGGGATCGACACCGACAACGCATTCGGCTTCTGGGACTGGGTGGGTGGCAGGTATTCGGTCGACTCGGCGATCGGTCTCTCGCTCACGATCGCGCTCGGCCCGGATGCCTTCCGCGACCTGCTCGCGGGCTTCCACGCCGTCGACGTCCACGTCGCGACGACGCCGTTGGAGCGCAACGTCCCGGTCCTGATGGGCCTGCTCAATGTCTGGTACACGAACTTCCTCGGTGCGCAGACCCACGCGGTGCTTCCGTATGCTCAGCAACTGCATCGCTTCCCGGCGTACCTGCAGCAGTTGACGATGGAGTCCAACGGCAAGCGGGTGCGGTGGGACGGCTCACCGGTCGTCACCGATACCGGCGAGGTGTTCTGGGGTGAGCCCGGCACGAACGGGCAGCACGCTTTCTACCAGCTCATCCATCAGGGCACGCGGCTCATCCCGGCGGATTTCATCGCGTTCGTGAACCCGGCGTATCCGCTTCAGGACGCCGGCCGGGACGTGCACGGGCTCTTCCTCGCGAACTTCCTGGCCCAGACCAAGGCCCTTGCGTTCGGCAAGACCGCCGAGGAGGTCGAGGCCGAAGGCTCGACCGGCGCCCTCGTCGCTGCGCGTACGTTCCCGGGTAACCGCCCGACGACGTCGATCTTCGCGCCCGCGCTGACGCCCTCGGTGCTCGGTCAACTCATCGCACTTTACGAACATATCGTGTTCACGCAAGGCACGATCTGGGGCATCAACTCGTTCGATCAGTGGGGTGTCGAGCTCGGCAAGCAACTCGCGCTGCAGATCGCTCCGGCGATCGAGGGCGATGCGGATGCCGTTGCAGCGCAGGATGCCTCGACTCGCGCGCTGCTGGAGTACTACCGCGAGCATCGCGAGGCAGTCCGCTCCCGCGAGGAATGAGTCACCCCGATGCCCGCGCGCGGTCGTCGAACGGAGTGGCCGATCGTCGACCGCGTCGCATTGGTCGAGAACCTCGCACCTCGCTTCGACCGGATCCCCGCGCACGGGGTGTTCATCGTCGGCCAGGCTGGGGTCGGGAAGACCGTGCTGGCCCGCCAACTTGCCGACGCTGCGGCGGCGCCGGAGACGGTCACCGTCATCGGATTGAGCGCGCTGTCGGGCGTCTCGCTGGCTGCATGGGCTCCGACGCTCGCTACGAGGGGGCTGCCGGCCGATCCGCACCGCGCGGTCGCCGCGCTGGTGGCTGAACTCGGCGCGCATCCCGAGCAGCAGATCCTGCTCGTCGATGACGCACCCCGACTCGATTCGATCTCTGCGGCCGTGGTCTATCAGCTCGTGCGGGGGTTCGGTGTGCCGGCGATCCTGACGGCCCGTCTCGGTGAGCCCCTGCCCGATGGGATACGTCGGCTGCTGGACGAAGGGCTGGTCGAGCGCGTCGACGTCCCGGGACTGAGTTGGGACGAAGCCGTCGAACTGCTCGAGCGAAGGTTCGACGGGCAGGTCCGCCATGGTGACCTCGACAGGCTACTGTCCCGGACCGAAGGGAATCCGCTCTACATCCGCGCGCTCGTCGAGGCGGCAGTTCGCGACGGCGCGGTCCGTCTGTCGGACGGCGTCGTGGTGATCGAGGATGGTCGCACACCGCCCGAGCTGCTCGACGCGGTCACCCAGCGCCTGGAGGTCCTCGACCCCGCGGTCCACCGTGCTCTCCAGCTGGTCGCACTCGTGCAGCCGATTCGCCGTGAGGCCTTGCTTGCCGGGGCGATGACGACGCTCACCCCCGATGTGCTCGATCACCTCGAGCTCAGCGGGCTCGTGGTCCACACCTCCGATGGTGATCTGCGGATCGCGCATCCTCTGATCGCTGAGGCACTCGAGCGTGACGACACGGCCGAGGACGTGTTCGCAGACAGCGTTGCGCTCCTGCGCTCACTCGAGGGTGACGCCGCGCGTCTGGCTGCGTGCCGGATCGAGTGGCGGCGCGGCGAGCTCGACTCGACCGAAGCGGCGTGGGCGGCGGAGTACGCGTTCGCGACCGGCGATCTGGTGCACGCGGCGGAGTACGCGCATACCGCTGTGGGGGATCCGAGCGCGCCGATCCGCTTCCGAGGGCACCTCGTTCTGGCCGACGCCGCATCTCTCACGGGAGACCGGAGCCGGGCCGACGATTCGTTCATGAGTGCCGAGGAGTGTGCACGCCGCCCGGAGGAGTGGGCACGACTGGCCGCGCACCGGGGTGAGCACTTGGCGTTCCGGTGCTTCGAGGTCAGCGCTGCCATCGAACAGGCCGAACGCATCCGTCGTTCCTTGCCGCGTGAGTCCGTCTCGGGCACTGATGCCGATCTTCGGCTGTGGCGGGCGGTTCGGGGGGAAGCCTATCGCGCACCGCTGCCGGAGGGGAGCTCGTCCCTCGGTCCTCCGGATGTCCGCATTCGAGAGGCAATGGCCGCCATCATGCACGAGTCGATGGCTGGCCGGACCGAGCTCGGGGATGAAGCCGAGCAGATCCTCCGTCGACTCGGTGATCAACTGGGCCGACTCGACGCGAGCGCGGCGATGATGCTCGGCTTCGCCGAGTACATCGGGATGCTCTCGCGCGGCGAGGGCGAGAAGGCCGCCGAGTTCGCCACCGCGCGCCGCATCGACGCGGGAGAGGGCGTCGGGCTGTGGACCTGCACCCTGGCCGAACACCGTAGCTACAACGGGCGCCTGCGGGAGGCCAGCAGACTGGCCGCGCTCGCGGTCGACCAACTCCGTTGGCGTGACGGGATGGGAGTGCTGCCACTGGCTGTCGCTCTTCAGGCGGATGCCGCCGCCAAGGGCGGGGATCCGGGACGAGCGCGGCGGCTGCTCGACGCCCTGAGTCCTGACCAGCGGAACGAGCCGAAGGCACTCATGGTCATCGCCGAGGTGGAGGCGTGGCTGCTCGCGGACGACGGTGACGCTGAGGAAGCGGCCACTGTCGTCGAACGCGCGGCACGGCAGGCCATCGACGTCGGGTTCCGCCTTGTCGCCGCCATCTCGCTCGGACTGTGCCTCCGGTTGGGGGTGGTCGATCGCGCCGCCGCCATGCTGGAGGAGATCTGTCGGGATGTACCACCCGACTTCGGGCTCTACACGAGCCTGCGCGATCTCGCCGTCGCACTTCGTGAGCGTCGACCAGCGGCCGTCGTCGAGCCGGCAGCGCGGCTCGCGAGCGCGGGCATGCCTCCCACGGCGCTCGATGCCATCAGTCTTGCCCGCACAATGCGGCCCTCCAACGAGACCCGCTATCGGCTCGACCGGCTCTTCGGTGCGTGGGCGAGTGAGGTCGACGCGCCGCTGCGTCGTCGCCGCGAGAGCCCGGTTCTGTCCCGCCGTGAACTGGACGTCGCAGCCAGGGCCGCGGATCGGCAGCGGACGCGAGAGATCGCGCAGGCTTTGGGGATCTCTCCGTCGACCGTGAACAATCAGCTGAACTCGGTGTTCCGAAAGCTCGGCGTCTCGTCGCGTGATGAGCTGCGGGACGTGCTGGTCGAGCTCGGCCGCCCCACCGCCGGCGGGCAGACGTAGGTCGTGCCCTACCTCGAGCCGCGTCGGCTATCGAGCGATCACGTTGTAGCGGATCTCCGATGCGTCGTACCCGACCTGCAGCTGCCACGTCTCGTCCTCGAAGAAGCCGCTGGTACCGAGATCGGAGGTCGCGGTGTACTGCCCGCGGATCGTGTCCAGCAGCGCCGACCCCTCTCCCTCGCCGTCGGCGCAGCTGAACACGAGAGCGGCGGTCCCCCCGGATGCGGGGAATCCCGATCCGTACGTGCTGGCGCTCACGAGGTCGCAGGAGGGGACGGGAAGCTCGGAGGGCCACCCCTCGGGGTATGCGACAGTCACGACGGCGGAGGTGTCATCCGCATCGTCATCGGCTTCCTCCTGGGCGCTGGAGTCCTGCTCGACGGCGACGACCTCGCTGGCCGATTCCTCCTCGGCGGATGTCGATGGGGATGTGGCTGCGCACCCGGCCAGAACGATCCCGGCGACGATTGCGGAGATGCCGATGAGGACGGGGCGATTCATGGGTTGCTCGATTCTGAGGGGTGGGTTCCCGGACGGCGGACGAGGAGAGTCTCCCGTCGGGGGCGCACTGTCGCAATGGGCATCAACTGCCCATTGCGACGGCGAGACCCCTGATCGACTCTCGTACACATGATCTGCGTCTCACGCCCCGCCGCGATCGCGGCACTCCTTCTCATCGCGGGCGCTCCGCTTCTTACCGGCTGCAGTGGAGGACTGGGCGAACCGAGTCCCACGCCGACGTTCGACGCGGCGGCCAGCAGCGCCGACGGTTCCGACGACACCGATGGTTCGGGAGCCGGTGACGGCGGATCGACGGGGGGCAGCGATGTAGCGGAGGCAGGTCTTGTCGACTGCGTCCCGGGCCGGTGGGTGCTGGATGAGACACAGGTGACGGCGTTCTACAGTGCCGTCGCCGCGTCGATCCCCGAGCTGGAGATCGTGCCGTTCGGGACGATCGGCCTGACACTCGGTGCCGACGGTGGATACTCCTACGCGCCTGACTACGGATTCGTGCTGAGTGTGAATGCCGGTCCCGTGACGATCGAGCCTCGCGCGGTGGTCACGGGTGGAGTCACCGGCTCCTGGCAGGTCGAGGGTGGCACTCTCGTGCTCACCGAGACAGACAGCTCGCTGACTGTCGACGCCCAGCTAGACGGTCAAGCGTTCGACGTCGGGGATCTGACCAACAGCCTCATCGAATCGAGCCCGATGCTCAGTTCTGCCGGCACGATCGCGTGCACGTCGACGACACTCACCGTGCCGTATCAGACGGGAAGCGGATCGGTGGATCTGCAGTGGGATCGGGTCTCGTAGGTCAGTCTGATCGTCGGGGTGATGTCCTCACGACACGGCCTCGAGAATGCGAGACTGTAACGCGTGCCTGAACCCGCTGCGCCGCATCCGACCGACCGCTACATCGTCGCGACCGACGGAGCGTGCAAGGGCAACCCCGGTCCGGCTGGCTGGGCGTGGGTCGGTGAGGACGGCAACTGGGCCGCAGGGTCCCTGCCCGAAGGCACGAATAACATCGGCGAGTTGCTCGGGTTGCTCTACGCGATCACCGATCACGCGGATGTCACCGAGCTCATCATCCAGGCGGACTCCAAGTACGCGATCGACACTTACTCCTCGTGGATGGACGGTCACCGTCGCCGCGGCTGGGTGACAAGCGCCAAGAAGCCCGTCGCGAACCGCGACATCCTCGAGCGTCTGATCGCAGCGCGCGACGCGCGGCGTGCCTCGGGGATGCCGGACGTCGTGCTCGAGCACGTCCGCGGGCACAGCGGCCACCGCCTCAACAGCTGGGCCGACGAGCGGGCGGTTCGTGCCTCCGAGCATGCGGCGAAGGGTGAGGCGCTCGTGTGGACGTCACTGCGTGGTCTGGATCGCCTCGATGTCGCGACTGATCCGCCCCGCTCTGCTGCCGACCGCGCGCGCCGCTAGTCGGAAGGAGTATCGGCTGACCCGAGCGCTTGGTCGACCGGTTCACTTGCCGTATCGGCCGGCTCTGAAGGAAGCACGAGGCTGGCGATGACGCCGTGCCCGACCGTGGACGCGATCTCGACGCGCCCGCCGTTGGCTTCGGCGAGGTCCTTGGCGATCGACAGGCCCAGCCCCGACCCGGCAGTATTCGTCGCCTCGGCGTGGGCGGTGCGGTAGAACCGCTCGAAGACGTGCGGAAGGTCCTTCGCTTCGATGCCGGGTCCGTCATCGGAGACGACGATACGAACTCCGGCAAGCGGGGTCTTCGCGTCCTGGGATGCGGTGATCACTTCTTCCTCGGCATGGATCTGGATGGTTCCGTGCGTGGGTGTGAACTTCACCGCGTTGGAGATGAGGCTTCTCAGTGCTCGGATGAGTTGTTGCCGTGCCCCCCGCACGGTGCCGGCATGCGCTCCCACTGCGACGGTGAGGCTCCGGGCACGCGCGATGTCGTCGAACGGTTTCAGCGCGTCGGTGATCAGATCCTCGACGCGGATGACCTCAACGTCCGGATAGGCGGTGTGCGCGCGCTTGTTGCGGGCGGCGATCAGGAGGTCTTCGATGAGCTCTTGAAGTCGATGGGCGTTGCGTGAGGCCACCGCGAGCCACTCTCGAGACTGCTCGGGCAGCTCGTCCGCCTCCTCGACCAGTTCCACGTATCCGGTCACACTCGTGATCGGCGTGCGAAGCTCGTGACTTGCTGTCGCGATGAAGTCGATCTGGCGCCGTTCGAGCTCGAGCTGTGCGGCGAGTACCCTCGCGCGATCTTGCTCAGCAGCGATCCTCACCTCGGTTGCTCGTGCACTCTCGGTGACATCGACGAACTGGACGGAGACGCGATCGTTGACCCCCGTGACCCTCGACGCATCGACGCTGATCACTGGGCCGTTGGGGGCCGAGTGTGTGACGGGATGGCCCTCGCGCAGGCTCTCGGCCATGGCGCTCAGGAGTGGGCCCGCGCGCCATCGCCGGTCCGCATCGATCTCAGAGCCGGCAATGGTGCGGGATGCCGTGTTGGACAGCAGTACTCTCCAGGCATCGCCTTCGTGCGCGACGACGAGGATGCCGACCCGCGAGTCGACGACGCCGCTCGTGACCAGCTCGGTCGTGCTCCGCGCGGAGCGGATGGCGGTGCGCAACTGGTAGCTCGCTGTCGACATGAACATACTCGTGTTCGCGATTATGAAGATGAAGAGGATGACCAGAAGCGAGGAAACCTCCGGAGTGAGGCCTGGTCCCGCGAAGGGGCCGAGCCCGAGGACCGTCAGTGCCAGGATGATGACGCTCGCGATGAGCGTCTCGGTGTAGGCAGCTCGGGTCGGGAAGCGGAATGCCGCCCACGCGATGATTCCCACCGGAAGGAAGGTCAGGGGTAGCTCTGAGCCGGCGGTCGTGAGGGCCACGAGGATGCCGGTGAGCACGAGTATCTGAGCGACGATCTCGCCCGCGGGAGTCGGCTGCCCGCTGTGTGGCGGGAGGATCGCAAAGGGGGCGATCAGAAGGATCGCCGCCGCGTGCGATGCCGCGGCGTGCACACCGAGGAGCGCTGCGTCGGATGCCGATTGTGCGAGGACCGTTCCCACCAACACCCCCAGCAGGCTGGAGGCCGCGATCGTGGCGAGGGCGAACCGCCAGGCAGCGCTCACCCTGTCCAGGACAAGACGGTGTCGAAGCCGGTACTGGAGGAGGAGGGCGAACACGCCGGTTTCGATGGCGTTGGAGATGCCGAAGCAGATAGACACGGCCAGCGGACGTCCGGCCACAGCGTTGGCCGCTCCGGTGACCAGCGCCACCATCAGCACGAACGTCCACCACTGCCTCCGAGGCGTCCACAGGATGAACAGCACCGACACGCCGGCCGCGGGCCACCATGCGGCGACGCTGCCGCCCTGGGGTGTCACCAGCACGCTGAGCTGGGAGAGGACGAAGATCGCGATGGCCGCGAGAATCCACATCCACCAGGGAAGCGCCTTCGTGGGCGCTGATCCTTGCGCGCTGTGCGGCGCAAGGAGACGGCCATCCATGAAGAAAACCTACCCCGCTCCTGCTCGAAGCGGCGGAGCCCACTCTGGCCCGCAGCGGTGCTTTCGGTATCCGGCCCGGCGGAGCAAGAAGCCGATGTCCAGGCGGGGCGTCTACTCGGTGTCGTTCCGCGTAGCCATGATGGTCCGAATGATCTCGAACTCGTCGGCCTGGGTCAGTCCCGCTCGCCGGGGGCGATCGACACCCCGCTTCAGCTCGTCTTCGAGCGTCCGGGTCACTGTCATCGCGAGTGGACGGGTTGTCCCGCCGGTGGAGCCGAAGGCGTCGGCGCGCCGCCTGGCGAACCCGGCGTATGCGGCAGGCAGCCACAGTGGCAGCGACCGCGGGCCCGCCCAGTAGCCAATATCCGAACCGGTCAGAGGGATCGCCGGGCCCGACGATGAGCCCAGGCCGGGCGATGAACAGCCGATCCCCGATGGCATCCACCGTCGCCCGCTCGGCGGCGACCTTCGCATCCGCATACTGCGAAAGGTCGCGCGGGTCCACGAGGTCAGCCGATTCATCGGCATCCGGCTCGTCGTTTCGCGCATAGACGGAAACGCTCGAGACGAGGGTCCAGTGGGCGGCGTCGTGTGAGAGCGCCCGAAGTGCGCCGGTCACGAGTTCGGGCGCGTACGAGAGCTCGATCACCTCATCCCACGGGCCGGTCACTTCGTCGTACGCCGAGGGCTGCGTGCGGTCGGCGCGGACGAGGCGCACGCCCGGGGGAGCGGATCCCGCGCTCCCTCGGGCAAGGCACACGACCTCAGCGCCCTGCTCGTGCCACGCCCGGGCGACCCGCGCTCCCAACCAGGCGGTACCGCCCAGCACCAGCACCCGAGTCACGTCGTCAGCCAACCAGAGACGGACCGATCGATGTGTGTTGGTTCGCTGCGGGCTTACCGCGCCGAGTCAGGCAGTGACGGTGTCCCGCGTCGACTTCCAGCCCAGGGCCGGTGCCACGTGGGTCGCGAAGGCCTCGACGATCCGCAGGTTGAACGCAACCCCGAGCTGGCTCGGGATCGTGAGCATCAGGGTGTCGGCCGACTGCACGGCGGCATCCGCCATTAGCTGATCGACGAGCACATCGGGAGCACCTGCGTAGGTCTTCCCGAACGTCGAGCGCATCCCGTCGATGTAGCCGACGCCGTCGCCGTCTTGGCGTCCGCCGAAGTACATCTCGTCTTCGGCTGTCGTGATCGGGAAGATGCTGCGGCTGACCGACACGCGCGGTTCGCCAGCGTGACCTGCGCCGCGCCAGGCTTCGCGGAACGCGTCGATCTGCTGTGCCTGAAGCTCATCGAAGGGGAGGCCGCGATCCTCGGTGAGGAGGGTCGACGACATGAGGTTGACACCCATCCGTCCTGCCCACTCGGCGGAGTCGCGGTTTCCGGCACCCCACCAGATGCGCGAGCGCAGCCCGGGGGAGTGCGGTTCGATGCGCTGCATCCCGGAGCCGCCGCCGAACGGGCTCATGGCGTCGCGCTCGGCCAGTCCGGCACCCTCGACCGCCTTCAAGAACAGGTCGAAGTGCTCACGGGCGATGTCCGCACCGCGGGGATCTGTCGAACCGGTGTAGCCGAACGCCTCGTAGCCGCGGACCACGGTCTCGGGTGACCCCCGGCTGACGCCGAGAGCGAGTCGACCGTCGCTGATGAGATCGACGGATGCCGCTTCTTCGGCTAGATACAGGGGGTTCTCGTAGCGCATGTCGATGACGCCGGTGCCGACCTCGATGCGTTGCGTGCGCGCTGCGATGGCGGCGAGCAGCGGCATGGGAGACGACTGCTGCCTCGCGAAGTGGTGCACACGGAGGTACGCGCCGTTGACGCCGAGATCATCCATGCCCTGGGCCAGATCGATTGCCTGGAGCATCGAGTCCTGCGCAGTGAGGATGTGTCCACCGCCGAGGGGGCCGTAGTGGCCGAAGGACAGGGTTCCGAATCGCTGCATGTCGGTGCCAACCTTCGAGGGGTGGTTTCTATTCCGGTGAATGGACCGAGGTGAGAGCGAGGTCGAGAGCGAGGACGTAGTCGTGCTCGAGGCGATCCCCGACCTGGAAGCGCTTCGTGCCGATCCGCACGAAACCCTGCTTGGCGTAGAAGCGCTGTGCGCGAGCGTTCTCCTGATTCACGCCGAGCCACATCCGGGTCGCGCCGTGGGTGATTGCCTCCTCGGCGGTGGCTCGGAGGAGCCCCGCTGCGATGCCGGTGCCATGGGCGCCCGGGAGCGCGTAGCACTTCGAAAGCTCGCTGACGCTCCAGTCTGGGGTCGGTGCATTGAGGCCGAGTGCGGCGCGAACGTCGGCATCCGTCGGTGGGGCAGCGACGAGCATCGTGTAGCCGACCAGCCGCCCCGCGGGATCCACGTCAACGAACAGCACGCGGCCGGGGTCGCTCAGGTAGGAGGTGAAGGATGCTTCGCTGAGGTTATCGTCGATGAAGCGGCGCTGGTCCTCGGCGGTCGAACCGGGCGGGCAGGCCAGGGGGAAGGTCGCGGCGGCCAGCTCGTGCAGAGCGGCGGCATCGGCGGGTCCGGCGCGTCGGATCATGCTCGTATTCTCCCGCGGCCTCAATGCCCACCGCGAGTCGCCGGAGTCGCTAACGTGAGCGTCATCGCCGCACGATCGCCGCAGAGGCGCGGTCGATCACGGCGCGTGACCCGGAGTGTGCCCATGTACGTGCTCATCATCCTGCTGCAGACGCTGATCCTGCCGCTTGTCTCGGGCGGCATCCAGCTGCTCGTCGCCGGCGGGAATCCGTGGCTCGTCTTCGGGCTGTGGTGGGGGTTCTGGGGCGTCGGCATCCGTCTCGGGCTGGCAGGGCTCAGCCAGATCATGAAGCCCGACCGCACCCGCAAGATCCTGGAGATCGACGCGACCGACGCGAACCAGGTGGTGCAGGAACTCGGCTACGCGAACCTCGGCATGGGACTGACCGCGCTCGCGATTCCGTTCCTGCCCAGCTGGGGGGTGCTCCTGGCCGTTCCCGGCGCCCTGTTCCTCCTGTTGGCCGGGGTGCGACACATCGCGAAGCCGGGCAAGAAGCTCGCCGAGCAGGTGGCGACGTGGACGGACCTGGTCGTGTTCCTCGGGGTGCTCGCCGGCGTGATCGGTCTCGCGATGGTGGGCTGGTGAGCGGCGCTTTGTGAGGGCAGCCATTGTGAGGGCAGCCATTGTGAGGACAGCCATTGTGAGGACAGCACTGT
>NZ_DBHD01000215.1:0-21660 GCF_002296025.1 Microbacterium sp. UBA837 | reverse complement strand
GCCGAGATCGTGCTCGCCAAGTTCGTGGCGGCGTGGCTCACGGGACTCTCGTTCGCCGTGATCGCCGTGCCGTTCATGCTCGTCGCCGCAGTCAGCGGCGGCGTCGACCCGCTCGTGGTGTTCGTGTCCCTCGTCGTGTTGATCGTGGAGATCGCGATCATCGCGGCGATCGGTGTGGGCCTCAGCGGGATCCTGGCCCGCCCGTTGTTCTCGGTCGCCGTTACCTATCTGGTGGTCGCGGCCCTCGTCATCGGCACGCCTATCGCGTTCACCCTCGGTGGGGCTGCGGTCCGGACAGAGGTCACCCAGTCCTACCGCAGCTACGTCTACGACGAGTCGGGGATGACCGCGAACCCGCCCGAGTGCGGCCCGTGGGAGACCACCACCTACGAGGTGCCGAGGTTCGACACCGTCTGGTGGATTCTGTCGGCGAATCCTTTCGTCATCCTCGCCGATGCGACACCGGCGCGCTTCGACTCGAGCGGGTACCCGGAAGACCTCTTCGGGAACTTCTCCTACCTCGTGCGCAGCGCTCAGATCCCGCCCGAGTCAGAGCGCGTCTCGTGGGATGACTGCGCCCGGATGCCGCAGCCTCAGCAGCAGCTCACACCCGAGCAGCTCTACAACCAGACGACACCGAGCTGGTTCGTGGGGCTTGCCGTGCAGCCCGTGCTGGCAGCGGCGCTGCTGTGGTGGGGCGGGTCGCGCACCAGAACCCCGTCACGCACGCTGCCGCCCGGCACGCGCATCGCCTGACCCGAACTCCCAGTAGCGTGAGGGAATGAGTTCGGCGGTGCGGCGCAGCATCCTCGCTGTTGACACGGTCGTCGTGCTGCTCGCCCTGGGTGCCGGCGTTGCTGTTGTCGTGACTGATGCGCTCGGGATCCGTACCGAGCCCGCCGCCCAGATGGAACCCCAGCCGCCGACCGTGGCTCCGGCGCTGGAGGTCACCCCGCCGCCGCGCTTCACGGCCGTCGATGCCCCCAGCGGGCCCCGCTATGACGCTGCGCTCGACGAGCTGCTGGATGCCGTGGCCGATGCCCCGCGCAGGGGCGCTGACGCGACCCTCACGGTGACGGCGGGTGATGACCCGAACGACGAGAGCTATCGCCTCGAGGGTGATGCGTCCGCACTGACCATCGTCGCCGCTGGCGAGGCGGGTGCCGTTCTGGGCATCTACGACGTCGCGGCCCGCATCCGTGCCGGCGAGCCGGCGGTCGTGGACGGGGGAGCCGAGGTGACCTCTCGCCTGCCATTCCGGATGGTCGACCTGGGGGCTGTCGGTGTCGTTCCGGATGCCGAGGCCTGGGCCGCCGGCGCCGACTACTCGCACGCATCCCGCGCTTTCGAAGACGTCATCCTGCCCGAGGCCCCCTACATCGACGAGGCGGCGCTCGCCGAAGCGTACGGCGAGTTCGACGCGTTCTTGCGTCACGTGCTCGCCGACGGCTACAACGCTGTGGCCTTTCCGGGGTTCGTCGAGTATGTGACGTTCGACGGTGTTGACGGCGTGTATGCGGACGGCGATGATCACGCGGCGCGGGCACTTGCCCTGCGGGAGGCGTTCACGCCGTTCTGGGATCGGGCCGACGAGCTGGGTATGGACGTTTTCCTGCGAACCGACATGCTCGCTCTCACGAGTCCACTCGAGCAGTACCTCGTGGGCCGGTTCGGGTCGCTTGACACGGCCAAGCCCGAACTGTGGGACGTCTACACGAGCGGACTCGACGAGCTCTATGCGGCAGCTCCCGCCGTGGACGGCATCCTGATCCGCATCGGCGAGGCGGGCGAGGTCTACGACGTTGCGGGCTGGGACGTGTTCTCGAAGCTGGCGGTGACCGAGGCGCCTCAGGTGCAGGCGATGCTCGACGCGTTCACCGCGCAGGCCGAGGCATCCGATCGCGAGGTGATCTTCCGGTCGTGGAGCGTCGGAGTCGGTGCCGTCGGCGACATGCACACGAACGTGGAGTCCTACGACGAGGTACTGGCGGGGATCGATTCGCCGGCGCTCATCGTGTCGACGAAGTACACGCTCGGCGACTTCTACAGCTGGCTGCCGCTGAACGACACCCTGGCGCAGGGCGACCAGCGCCGGATCATCGAGTTCCAGAGCAGGCGCGAGTTCGAGAACTTCGGGGCGTTCCCGAACGACCTCGGACCCGAATACCAGTACGCGCTGCAGACCCTGCTCGACGAGAACCCCCGCATCGAGGGGGTCTGGGTGTGGACGCAGGATGGCGGCCCGTGGCGCGCCGGTCCCATGACGCTGTACCTGAAGACCGGGTTCTGGCAGTTGTACGAGTTGAACACGCAGCTCGCCGGCGCCTTGGCGCGGGATCCGGAGGCCGATGTCGCCGCGGTCACCGCCGGATGGGCGCGGGAGTGGTTCAGCGATGACCCCGCTACCGTATCGGCGATCACCGAAGCGATGGCGCTCTCTCGCGAAGCGATCACGCAGGGCCTGTACATCGAGCCGTTTGCCGAGCAACGGGTCTTCGCGATCGGGCTCGAACCGCCGCCGATGATGTGGATCTTCGAGTGGGACATCCTCACCGGCGACTCTGCTGTTCTCGATGTCATCTACGAGGTTTCGCGCGACCAGATCGACGAAGCGATCGCGGGCGGTGAGCGGGCAGCGGCCGCGATCGATCAGATGCAGGCGCTGGTTTCGGGGACGGATGCTTCCACCTGGCGCGACCCCGCGATGCGGGAGGCGTTTGTCGGAACTCTCTCGTACGAGGCCGACGTGCTGCATCTGCTCTCGTCATACCGGGCGATGATCCTGCACCAAGCGCAGTGGCATGACACTCTCTCAGCGGATGCATACGCAGCGTGGCAGGGCGACCGCGATGCGTTCGTGGCGCTCGCCGCCGAGCACACCGCGACCTACGCGGGCGACGTCGACTACCCCGCATACAACCTCACCGCCGCGCAGCTGGGCGTCGAGCGCGCGGACCGCGATCTTGCGATGGCGTGGCTTGCCCGCATCCTGCTTGTGCTCGCCGTGGCGTGGGTCGTCATCGGGATGCTGGCGGCGCGGACGCGACTTGTCGGTCGGCCCGGTGCAGCGGCGGCGCGGGCTGCGTGGCTCGCGGCGACAAGGCCGTGGCGGGCGCGAGAGTCAACGCTCGGGATGCTGCCTCTTGATCGCTGGTTGCTGATCATCGTTCCGGGCGGTCTGCTCGTAGCGACTCGTGCCGTACAGACCTCGTTCCTGTCGTGGACGCATCTGGCTGTCGTGCTCGGAGCGTGGCTGGTGTTCCTGGTCGTCGTGCGGCTGTTCGTGCGGGAGCGCTCGCCGTGGCCGGTCATCGCTGCGGTCGGTGGCGTGCTGGTATCGCGCAGCATCCTCACCCTCTTTGCGCTCTCGTTCACGGGGCCGGGTGGGTATTGGTTCGCCTTCTGGACTGATCCGCTTCGCCGTTCGATCTACATCACCATCGCGTTCGCGCTGTTCGTGTGGCTGTTCGTCGCGGCAGGGTGGGCGTTGTCGAGTCAGTTCGGTGCACGTCGGGCTACCGGAATGGTACTCGCCGGAGTCGGGGCCGGACTGGCTGTCCCCGCAGCGGTGATCGGGTTCGTCGGTCTCGAGTCGGCGCTGACCCTGTGGAACGACGAGATGGGGCTGCTGCCGTGGGGTCTCGCGCGGATCCTCGGCATCACGACGTATCTCGATATTCCGCCCGATACTCCATGGTTCGCGGCAGGCTTCGGTGCCCTGGTCGCGCTGATCGGCGTCTTCCTGGCGCTGACCTGGCGGCGTGATGAGCGCGCGGTGTGAATCGGGGAAGGCATGACGTCTGTCGGTGATCAGACCGATTACGGCACGGTGCTCTGGGTGGGGCTACCCGAGCCGCGAGCGCACTTCACGGAAGTGGATGTCTTCCTCGTCCCGTTCTCGGTGTTGTGGGTGGGGATGCTCGTGACGGGGGCGGCTAGCGCTCTTGCCGCAGGTGCGCCCGTGTTCGTCCTGATTCCGCTCGCAGTGATGTTCGCTTTCGGATGCCATCTGATGATTGGGCGCTTCATCGTGAAGGCCCGTGCGAAGAGGGCGACGACCTATGTGCTGACTGATCGGTACGCGATCATCGATCGCGGTGGCGGATTCGAGTCGCGGCGCTTGGATGCGAAGAGCATCCGCATCCGTCGGCGTGCGTGGTCGAGGCTGGTGGATGTCGACTTCGAAGCGGGTCTGGCGCGGTCTCGTCCCTCCGGGTACATCTATCAGTGGTACGCGAACACCGGCCTGGACTTTTTTGTGCCGGCAGGAACAGGCGGGTGGCGCCCGTTCCGTTTCTATGACGTCGACGACGAGGCGGGCATCGTCGACGCCCTGGGCAGCGCGGGCATTGAGATGGTGGATCGGGGGGCCGCGTCGATCTGATCAGCCGATGTGGATTGTGGTCGCCACCTCTCCTCGAGATGGTTTCCGCAGTGCCGGCCCGGCAGGTGTGGGCGGTGCCGTCGCGGGCGCGGCTGACCTGGCCGCGCCGGGCGGCGCAGCGCGTGTGGGCGTGGGCGGGGCTGACCTGGCCGCGCCGGGCGGTGCAGTCGGTGCAGGTGGGGTGCGCCAGGGCGGACGTTCGGGCGGTGGGGGCGGGTCCCACGCCCAGGCCCACGGCGCTTTGGTGCGGAGCTGGCGGGGCGGCGTCCCGGTTCCCCCCGGCGATCGGTGTCCGGGCGGCGGGATGAGGATGAACGGGCCGAGTCCGTCGCGAACGATGCGCCAACCGTTGTTGTGAAGCTGCATGTGGTGGAACCGGCACAGCAGGATGCCGCGGTCGATGTCGGTGCGGCCGCCGCCTGCGACGTGGTCGATGTGATGCGATTCGCAGTACGCAGCGGGCACCGGGCATCCGATTCCGGCGCAGCCTCCGTCGCGGATCGCGAGCGCAAGCTTCTGCTTCGCGCTGAAGAGGCGTTGCTCGCGTCCGAGGTCGAGCGGGTTGCCGTGGCCGTCGACCGTCACGTCGATGGAGCCGTGCTGGCACAGCGCACGGTCGATGATCGGCCCCGGGAGGGCGTCTCCGCCGTCTTCGGCGTGACCCGTGGCGATCATGCGGCCGAGCGGGTCGCGGGGACCCGACTGGTCTTTGACGATGATCATCCGCACCCCAGGCTGGCGGACACCGAAGACGTCGGCGGCCTCCGCGACCGCGCCGGCACGCAGGACATCGACGAGAAGGTCGTACTCCAGCTGTTCATTGGTGCGCGGGTCATCGACCAGGTCCGCAGCCGCGGCACGCTCGGCATCCGTGACGAACCGCGGTCCGCCGCGCCGGGGCCTGAGCGCCGTCGCGAACATCGACCGTACGAACAGCGCCATCTCGTCGTCGAACGTGATGTGGCCGTGGTGCTGGCCGTGCTGGTCGATCCACATCCGCAGTGAGCGCTTCTCGTAGCGGGCCTGGAACCGGTTCGCCGCCCCCGTCGGGTCAAGGATGTCGCGCATTTGGCGCGCACGCGCGCGGAGCTCCTCGACCGATGCGCCCTCGACTGCCTCGTCGACGAGTGTTTCCGCCGCGACTGACCACGCGAGAGCGGCCGAGGCCGGGTTGACGCCCTCGGCTTCGGGTTCCCCGAGTCCGCCGCGGATAGCGTCGTGCTGGGACGGCGTCAGTCGACCCTCGAGCAGGGCAACCCGGAGCGGTGCGTGCCACGGTCCACGCGCTGATGATTCCGCAGCGGCGGGGTCGGTGCCGGGTGACGGTGAATCCTCGCCGGTGCCAGCTGGTTCGGTGGTGTCAGCATCCGTCGGCTTGCCAGATCCCTCGTCGAGGAGGGCCGCGCCGACACGGAGCTGGCGCAGGGCGTCCGTGCGGCTTCCGCCTGTGATCGACTGGATCAATGCGGCAGGCGACGCGTGACCCTGACCCGCCGCGAGCCCCGAGTGGCCCTGGTCGCGTCGGGATCTTGTCGCCGCGACACCGGCGATCACCGACTGCAGGCGCTCCGCATCATTGGCGATCGCCGTCACGTGGCGGAGCACCTCCAGCACCGACGCGTCCGACAGTCCCGCAACGCCAGTCGGCAGCCCCGTGGGCTCGACATCCAGCTCGGCGAAAACAGCGAGCTGGTCGAGCCGCTCGCGCATTGCCGTGAGGATGTTCATGTCTTCACTACATCACCAACCTCCGACATTGGCGGGCCGCTGACCGCCCTTCGAAAATGCCTGTGGACAGGGGTTTGTTTCGACCTCCTGGGGAGGAGGTGGCGGGCGCATCGGATGCCGCCCGAGGATCGGATCGGCATCCGCTTGTCTCCGCAAGGGTGTTCCGGTGCGCCGTGGCCTGACGTACGGTCGCGGCATGTGGTTCGACAGCTGGTCCGATATCGTTCGCGTGCTCCTCGTCGGGATCGCGTCCTACGCCTTCCTCATCGCCTCGATACGAATATCGGGAAAACGCACCCTCGCCCAGCTCAACGCCTTCGACTTCATCGTCACGGTCGCACTCGGATCGACGCTGGCAACGATCCTGCTGACCTCGGATGTCGCGTTCGTCGAAGGGATTGTCGCACTCTCGCTGCTGCTCCTGCTGCAGGCGGCGGTTGCGTTCGCCGCGGCGGTCTCGCGCCGCATCCGCAAGCTCACGACCGCCGCGCCCACACTGCTGCTGTGGGACGGGGCGATGGACGAGGCTGCGCTTCAGACACAACGGATCGCCCGCGCCGATGTGGAACAGGCGATTCGGCAGAGCGGAACTGGCGACCTCGACGCGGTCGCCGCAGTCGTGCTGGAGAGCAACGGGAAGCTCAGCGTCATCTCGCGCGAGAGGCTGGGCGACGAATCCGCCCTCGGTGCCCTCCGTTCCCGACCCTAGGGCTCGGCCATGCGACGATGGACACACTGACGTTCGATCGAAGCGGGGGCTCATGGACGACGGGCGACTGACGCGCCGGGGGATGCTGATCGCCGGGTTCGCTGCGGCATCACTCGTCCTCGCCGGATGCGCGGGGCAGGCGCCGGGGGCGCCGACGTCTACCGCTTCGGCATCACCATCGCCTGCCGGAGTGTCCGGAACCGGCCCGACGGGCTTTCCCGGGGTGGACTTCCCCCTTGAGGCTGGTGCCCGCTCGGTCGCCGTCGAGTTCGAGTGCAGCAGTGGCATTTACACCGTCGAGCTCTCCGACTCGATGATGCTCGGGCAGGCGCCCTACTCGGGGGAGTGCGCTTCGAGCCCCGCGACGTTGACCTGGCCGATCACGGAGCGAACCAATGAGACGATGAGTGTCACGGTTGCCGAGGGCGTCGAGTGGATGGCCACGCCGACCTTCTCCGAGGACGACTTCTCCACGGACGCCACCCTCGCCGCGGAGTGCGTGCAATTTGCGGTGATCTACAGCGCGTTCACGAACGCGGATTTCGGGTACACGTTCTACGAGGAACTGGATGCCGACCAGTGGGCTGTGCGCGTCGATGAGGCGTCGACGGAACTCGGCGCCCTCGCCGGTTCGGCTCAGTCGGAGCTTCGCGAGAACTTCGAACAGCTCGTCCCTCTCGTCTCCGCTCGCACGGACGAGGTCGGAGAGCTCCTCAGCCCCGAACTGCAGGCGCCCATTTCCGCGATCCGCAAGGCGTGCGACGCGAACCAGACGCCACTCATCCTGCAGGGCGAGTACGGCGGCTAGGCTGCACCGTCACCCGCTTTACCATCGATATAACGCGTCTGGTCGGCACCTGATGCGCGTCCGCGGGGCCGGCGGAAATGATCTCCGACCCGACGGGTTCACTGACAGAACGACTCGGCAGCGCGGTCGAGCTGTGCCGCGCGATTGAGCCCGTTCTTGCAACGTGAGCTTGTCAGCCCCCGAGAGTCGGGCCAGGCCTTGTGGTGCTGTTGCGTCGACGCTGGAGTTCTGCCTCTTCCATCCACTCGCGTGCGAGGGATGCGTAGCGGCGCCGGTCCTTCTGGTTGAGGCCGGCGAGCTTAGGCAGGAGTTCGAACGTTGTTCGCACGTGCTCGGGGATGTCTCGCACGGGGCCACCCGTGGAGGCGAGAAGGACTTCGACCACTCCTGTGGCGGTGCCTCCGCTGTCGATCAGCGCGACGAGTTCACGGGCGTCCTTTCGGCCCTTCTCTGTCGCGTGTCGGTCGAGCAGCGCGGCGATCTTCGTGGCGATGTGGGCGTCGAGGGTCAGCATGAGCCAGCCTTCGACCTTGAGGTCGGGGTCGACGTAGCGGGTGAGCACTCCAACGTCGAGGAGCAGCTTCGAGCCGAGCTTGGACTCGTAGGGGAAGTAGGCGTCGACGTGGACGCCGTCGGCATCCCCACGAGCCTTTCGTCCGCCGCTGTGGAGGTGGTTCTCGCTGTACCCGGTCAGGCGCTCCGGTAGCTTCTGACGCAGACTCTGGTCGGTGATGATCAGGTCGATGTCGTGGCTGATCTCGCCACCGACGCGTGCATTCGTCGCCCACCCGCCGATGAGGATCGAGGGCTCGAGGTCGTACCCGAGAGAGTCCAGCAGTGCGCGCAGTCGGCCTTCGTCGTTCGCCCCGAGAATTGTCATCGTGCGCTCTCCTGATCCCACTCGCGTTCCCGGATGAAGCTGTCGCGGAGCGCCTTCCGGAACTCGGATGCCTGCCACCCTGGGGTAGCGAAGAGGTCAGCGTACGTCTGGGCAAGACTCGAGTACCCGCTCCAGGTCTTCGCCGCGCGCTTGTCCATCGACAGCACACGGACTTCCTTGCCCTCGGGCAGCCCGGTGAGATCCACGGACGCGGGAAGGTATACGAGATGCTCGCGGAAGTCCGCCACGGCTCGGCCGTTCAAGAGAGCGTTCGCCGCATCGGGCCCGCCGAGCGCGTAGGGGCCGTTGTTCGAGTCGAGGAGCGGACCGATGCCATCCCGGGTCGTCCATGCGAGCGTGTCACGTTCGAGGTTGCGCCATGCGCACAGCATCGTCAGGAGTTTGTCGACGCTGACGACCGCAAGCCCCCGACTGTACCGATCGACGGTCCCATTGCCCTCTAGGCGCTCAAGAGCAAGGTAGGCGGTCGTGATCGGCACGCCCGCGTCGTAGGCGAGGTCGGCGACGTTCTGCCACGTTCGCTGCCCCTCGAGAGCGCGATCGGCGAGAGCCCGCCACACCAGCTCGTTGCCCTTCATCGACTCGACCTTCCGTTCCAGGCATTCCTGAAACTGATATTACAGGTTTATATGGATTCATAGTTACAGGAAAAACAGAAGATGGCGAGACCGCCGCCCGCTACCCGATGAGGGCCAGGATCTCCTTCACCCGAGCAAGCGGGAGGGCTCGAACGTCGCTAAGCGCCTGGATGACGCGCAGGCGCGCGAGGTGCTCGTCGCCGTACTCGGTGCGAGTTGCTGAGGTCGCCGCGCCGCGCGGCAGCATCCCCTCCCGGATGTAGACGGTGATCGAGGCGACGGGGGTGCCGCTCTGCTCGGACGGTTCGGAGATTCGCACGACGCCGGGGTGCTCGTCATCCTCGGGATCGTGTGCGCCCGCTGAGCTACGCGAGGCCGATCAGCGCGTGACGGACTCGGCAGCGCGGTCGAACTGACCGCCGCGGCGTTTCTCGACGATCTCTTTGCCGAGCGGCATGAGCGATACGGGCACGAGCTTGAAGTTCGCGATGCCCAGCGGAATGCCGATGATCGTGATGCACAGCGCCAGGCCCGACAGGATGTGGCCGATCGCGAGCCACCAGCCGGCGAGGATGACCCACACGACGTTTCCGAGGAACGAGAACACGCCGGACCGCGGGTGATCGACGACCTCGCGTCCGAACGGCCAAAGCGTGTACACCCCGATCCGGAACGAGGCGATGCCCCAGGGAATCGTCACGATCAGGATGCACAGGATGACGCCCGCCACCATGTAGCCGAGGAACAGCCAGAACCCCGACAGGACGAGCCAGATGATGTTCAGGACGGTTCTCATGAGGTCCATCCTGCATCGGGCACCTGTGGGGCCCGTGGGTGCTGCGCTGTGCGCCCGGGCTAACGCGCATTCAGCATGAACCGATCGAAGAAAGCTGTCAGTTCGTCATGCGCGTCGAGGGGAAGGACGTGAGCCACGTATTGGTCTGGCCGCACGATCACGAGCGCGCCACGCTCGCGGTCAACTCCTCGAAGAGACATGATGTCGACTCGGGGGTCGAGGCGGAAGGCCTTCTCGTAGTCGACGAGCCCGAACCGTCCTTTTTCGGGTCGGAGAATCGCGGGGAGCTCAGGAACGGCAAGCTCTCCGTCGACGCAGGGGAGAATTGCTCGCACGTCATAGACCGCGTCGAGGTCGTCGTCGGGTGCAGTGTGCGCGACAACGGGGGAGTCTGGACTGACCAGGAACTCGCACAGTGCGGCGGCGCGGGAACGTGGGTCGCGGATGTCGACATCGTCAGCGAAGATGTAGAGCCTCCAGCGCCCGTCCGCGCGTGCTACGTGACCGAGCTCCAGTGGCCGAGCGTCACCAATTCGGATCACAGGCGCCGAGTGGAAACGCTCGCCGATCGGGAAGCCGGTTGCCAGATCCTGGTGTGTGCCCTCCGCCGTGAGCAGGGAGGGGAGGTAACGCGTAGCGACCCCCGCGGTATAGCGTCCGCTCAGCTCGAACGCGTTCTGGACATCCGCCGGGTCCACTCCCACCGAGTCCGGATCTGAGGGGTCACGCGGGGGCGACCCGACGATGCTGGACCACCGCTTGTCGAAGTCGATGAGCTCCTGCGCGACCGCTTGCCGCTCGGACGAGTACGTGTCGAGGAGTTCGGCGCGGCTGCGGCCGGTCAACACCGCGGCCAGCTTCCAGCCGAGATTGAATCCGTCCTGCATTGACACGTTCATGCCCTGTCCGGCCTTCGGGCTATGGGTGTGGCATGCGTCGCCCGCGATGAACACCCGCGGCGTGCGTGACCCGGTGAGTTCGGCGGGGACGTCGTCGAACTTGTCTGTGAGGCGCTGGCCGATCTCGTAGACCGACCACCATGCGACATCGCGTACGTCGAGCCGGTACGGATGGATGATCCGATTCGCCGCGGCGATCAGGGTCTCCGGAGTGATGTCTCGGGCGGCGACGCGCTCGCCGCTGGCGAGCTCATCCAATTCGATGTAGAACCGCGCCAGGTAGCCGCCCTCGCGCGGGATGAGAACGATGTTGCCGTCGTTCGCTGACTGAATGACCGCCTTGAAGCGAATATCGGGGAAGTCTGTCACGGCGAGGACATCCATGACCCCCCAGGCGCGGTTCGCGGACTCGCCGTGGAGCGCGCGACCGATCGACTGGCGCACTACACTCCGGGCGCCATCGCCTCCGACCACGTAGCGCGCCCGTACAACCTGCTGCTCTGGGTAGCCGCCATCCGTGCGTCGGAGAGTGACTCGCACCGGGTAGTCGGGGGAGTCGTCTACCTCGAGTGCGATGACCTCGGTTGCGTAGTCAGGAGCGAGGCGCCGTGGGGATCGGCGCATGACGTCGAGCAGGTGGCTATGGATGCGGGCCTGATTGACGATGATGTGTGGGAACTCCGACAGGCCCTCCTCTGTGTCAGGAATCCTTCCCCGGCGCGCGATACGGCTGCGATCATGCGCGTCGGGACCCCAGAACACCGTCTCATTCACCCAGTAGCCTTCGCGGATCAGCTTGTCGCCGAGCCCGAAGGCTTCAAACATCTCTACGCTGCGGCACGCGATCCCGTCCGCTCGGCCGAGCTCCAGCGGACCGTCTGCGCGCTCAACGATGCGAGTCGCGATGTCGGGAAACGCGCTCAACTGTGCTGCCGTGACCAGGCCTGCGGGCCCCGTTCCCACGATCAACACGTCGACAGTGGGAGGAATCGGTGAGGGGTCTTCGATCCCTTCTAATGCCGGCGCCAGATCCGGATCGCCGGGCCGGAAACCGTCCAGGTAGAACTGCATTGCGGGGCCTCCTTGGGTCGGGAACGAATGATCCCGCCGACCCGGGCATCGCCTTCGATGTGTCGGACGGGACATCTCACGATTGATTCGTGTACTGACGGATAGGTTGACATAGTTCGCTTATCAATGCAAAGCTCAAATCAATTCGCCAGATCCGGAACTGTTCGTCTACGGTCTATTCGAACGACGAGCTGACGCGGCACCAGCGTCGCCGGTCAGGACGTGAGAGATGTCGAAGGAGACGTATGGCGATCACGACGCTTACTCAATCCCTGCGTACGGCGGTCGGGCGCGGGCGCCGCCGCATTGGGGCCACTCTTGCCGGGATCATCGGCATCCTCGGAGTAGCCGCCATCTGGGAGCTGTTGCGCGCTATCGGATGGCTCCCGTCGCAGTGGGCTCCGTCGATCTTCGACATCGTCGGCGCGTGGATCGCGATCCTCGTGGACGGAGGGTGGGTGGTTCTGGGCTCGACCCTGGTGGCGTGGCTCGGCGGACTCGTGATCGCTTCCGTGATCGGCGGGATCTGGGGGCTGGCGGCTGGCTCCTACGTCGTGGTGGGTGCCGGTTCCCGAGTTCTGATCCGGTTCCTGCGGCCGGTGCCGTCTATCGCTCTGCTCCCGGTGGCGATTCTCGCTCTGGGCCTCGGGGTTCCGATGATCATGTCACTCGTGATCTTTGCCAGTATCTGGCCCGTGCTGTTCAACACGCTCTACGCCTATCGCGAGATCCCCGAGCAGTACTTCGATACCGCGCGCTCCCTCGGCCTGACCGAGCGAGACACGATGCAGCGGGTCGCGCTGATCGCCGTCCTACCCGGACTTGTCACCGGGGTCCGTGTTGCTGCCGGTATCGGGCTCGTCGTGACGGTCTCGGCTGAGCTGATCACCGGTAACTCCGGACTGGGGGGATTCATCCTCGAGCAGCGCACGGTGGGTGACCTGCCAGCCGCGTACGCCGGAATCCTCATGGGAGGCATCCTCGGCGTGCTCGTCAACTCGGGCTTGGTCTTCGTGCAGCGCCGCGCGCTGCGCTGGAGCCCCGACAACCGGGCGGTGGACGCATGACGACTGCGCCTGCCGCTCAGAAGGCCTTCGACGAGCGAGCCTTCGGACTCAACGCACTCGGGTGGGTGGTCTTCTTTTCCCTCCTCGCACTGTGGCAGATCGGCGCCACCGTCGCGGCATCACCCTCGACAGCCACCTTCACCGAGGCGGTGGCGGCTGCTGTGCAGTTGCTCACAGGCCCTCCTCTGATCACTCACATCTTGCCCTCGCTTGCCCGAATGCTCGCCGGGTTTGCCATTGCTGCGATATCTGGAATCGTCGTCGGTCTTGTCATCGGCACCTTCCGCCGAGCCGACCCATGGGTGCGCCCATCGCTCGAGTTTTTCCGAGCGGTTCCGCCGTCGCTGATCATTCCGATCGTTCTGCTCGTCTTCGGTCTCGGCGACCAGCTCGTGATCTTCGTGATCTCGTTCGGGGCGTTCTGGCCCGTGCTGCTGAACACGATCGACGGAGCGCGACGGGTGGAGCCGCTCTTCTTGGAGACCGCTCGCTCGCTTCGCCTCTCGGTTTCGCGAACCTTGGTCAGCGTGATCATCCCCGCCGCATTGCCGACGATCCTCGCCGGTCTGCGCGTGGCACTGAGTATCTCTCTGATTCTGATGGTCGTGGCCGAAGTGCTCGCCTCGAACTCTGGAATCGGCTACCTGATCTCCCTTTCCCAGCAGACCTTCGACGTCGCGGGTACCTACGGCGGCGTCTTGTTGCTCGCCACCATCGGCTGGCTGTTCGACACCCTCTTCGTTCTCATCGAGCGTCGCGTTCTTCGCTCGCACAACACACGTCAAGGAGCACACAGTGTCTGAGCCTGCAACCCTCGAATGCCACGGCCTCGTCAAGTCCTACGGAGACCGCCCCATCATTGCGGGCCTGGACCTGACTGTCCGAGCTGCCGAGTTCAGCGTTGTTCTCGGCCCTTCCGGTGCAGGCAAGACAACCTTGCTGCGCTGTCTGTCGGGCCTCTCACCCGTCACGGGTGGTTCGGTGGCGATCAACGGGGAGATCGTACATTCAGTACCTCAAGATGTCGCCGTCGTCTTCCAGGAATACAACAAGAGCCTCTACCCGTGGATGACCCTCGAACAGAACGTCTGGTTCGGTCTGCGGGGAGTCTCATCGGCTGTCGCGCGTGAGCGGGCGATGACCGCGCTCGAGCGCGTCGGGCTGGGGGAGTCCGCATCCCTACACCCCTGGCAGGTCTCCGGAGGAATGCAGCAGCGAGTCGCGATCGCCCGCGCATTGGCGCGTGAGGCGGGCCTGGTCATCATGGACGAGCCCTTCGCGTCGGTCGACGCTCTCACCAAGATCCATCTCGAGCAGCTTCTGCTGGACATCTGGACCGAGACGCCTTTCACCTGCGTCTTTGTGACCCACGACATCGAGGAGGCGGTCTACATGGCCGATCGACTCTTCGTGCTATCGCATCGCCCCACGACGCTGAAGGAGGAGTTCATCATCGACCTCCCGCGTCCGCGCGATCAGATCAGCACCAAACAGCTTCCGAGGTTCCAAGAGCTTCGGAAGAGGGCCTTCGACTTGATCGAAGGTGTCGGACACGGTGCCGCGCGCACCGCGCAGCAGTAACAAGTCCCTACCCACTAGTAGCTGTAACTCAAAGAGGAGATGCATCAATGCAGACAAACACAACAGGTCGCTGGCCTGCGATCGCTGTCGTGAGCGCGGCTGTCGCGCTCGTGCTCGCCGCCTGCAGCGGTGGCGGTACGACGGATGCCGGTGCCGGTGACGACACTCCTGAGCCACTGACCGTTGGTCTCGTGCCTGTGACGGATGCCGGCGCATTCTATGCGGCCCAGGGGCTCGGCTACTTCGAGGAGAACGGCCTCGAAGTCTCGTCCGAGACGATTGCCGGCGGCGCCGCGCTGATTCCCGCGCTCGAGTCCGGCGCGATGCAGACGGGCTTCGGGAGTATCGACAAGGTCATTCAGGCCGGGGAACAGGGCCTCGATATCAAATGCCTGACGGGCACGGCCCAGGGCAATGAATCGGTCAAGATCATGGTCGCCCCCGACCGAGCCGACGCGATCACGACCCCTGCAGACCTCGAGGGTCGGATCATCGCGGTGAACGCGCTCGCCAACATCAACCAGATCGTGGCGCAGTCCTGGCTCGACGAGAACGGTGTCGACCCGTTCTCGCCTCAGTTCGTAGCCGTCGCGTTCCCCGACATGCTCGCCGCGCTCGAAGAGGGGCGAGTCGATGCCGCAGTTGTGGGTGAACCCTTCACCACGCTGGGTATCAAGGCCGGGATCCCCGTGCTCGACGAGAATCCGGTGGCGGCAGTGGGCGACCGGGTGGCTTACAGCTGCTGGATCGTCAGCGGGGCGTGGCTCGCCGAGCATGAAGCGGAAGCCCGCGCCTTCGTGGCCGCACTCGATCGGGCGATCGCATACCTCGATGAGAACCCCGACTACCTCCGTGAGATCCTCCCGACCTACACCGGCCTGGACCAGGAGGTCGCGGACACGGTCATCCTGCCTGCGATCAGTTCGGAGCTCGAGCCTGCGGACATCGATCTACTCCAGGAGCGCGCGCTTCAGTTGGGGATCATCAAGTCTCCGGTCGACCCGGCGACCCTTATCGCGAATCTCAACTGAACGACGGTCACAGAACGGCTGCTCGCTGCGCACGCAGCGAGCAGCCGTTCTGCGCGGCGCGGCGTGCGATGCTAAAGAACGGCAGTGGTGGTGGAAGGTGATCATGCAGCGTGCTCAGTGGCTTCAGGTGCACGCACTTCGCGGCCACGCGACCGGGGTCGAATTCTCGATCCTTCATCAGGACACGACCCCCGGGCACCTGCTGCGGGTTTCCCAGCAGGAGTTCAATCTTCGCTGGTCGCTCGATCTGCGATATTCGGTCACCGGTCCGCAGTTCGCGGTGATCACAACGCTGGAGGCGACCTCGCCCATCGACCAGTCGACCCTCGGGGTGACTGCAGCACTCGACAAGGCCACCCTCGCCGACATCATTAAACGCCTCACCCATCGAGGCTGGATCATCCAAGCTCGGGATGATCGCGACCGCAGACGCAGTCTGCTTTCGCTGTCGGTCGAGGGTCGAGAGGCTCTGACAGAGATCAGGCCCCTCGTCGGACGCCTACAAGACGCACTCATGGAGCGCATTCCGAAACCCCGGCGGGAGAGCTTCATCGAGCGGCTCCGCCGGGTGGCGTTCGAGGGTCTCCCCTCCGCCAGCGAGAGCGTCCCCACGCCCTCTGGGCTCCTGCGAACCCCCGGTCACCTCATCCGGCGAGCGCAACGGGTGCACACGACCATTTGGAGCGAGACCGTGCCGGGCGACGTGACGGGGCCGCAATACTCGGTCCTTGCAGCGATTGCCGCGGCTGATGAAGGCGGAGCGGACGCTCGTACTATTGGGCGAGCCTCGTCGCTCGACCGCTCAACCGTGGCCGAGGTCATCGGAAGGCTCGAAAGAGACGGCTGGATCGTGCGCCGGACCGACGATCGAGATCGGCGTCGATTTCAGATCGCGCTGGCTGCTCCGACCGAACTCGCGATGGAGCATCTGACTGCTCGGGCGGCCGCGGTACAGCATCGGCTGTTCGCGCCGCTCGATCCCGCGGAAGCTGAGGAGACGATCGAGGATCTTGCGAGCCTCAGTGGCCGACGCGTTGACGCTTCGGCGGTCTCATGACCTTGTTCCCGCGCGTTACGGATTCCTGCGGCGCTGGGTGCGACGCAGGAGTCCGGCTGCTCCCGCGACGAGGAGGATGACCCCGAGACCGAGGACGAGAATCGCCACCCCGGTCGCGGCGTCCAGAGTGACAGCCCACTCGACAGCAGCACTCGGGCGCGACGGCTCGGACAGGAGCCACAGTCCGCCGATGGCAACGGCAGCGAAGAACAGCCCCCAGACGACGGCTGCCCACCGCGTGCGCGGAGCTTCGACTCCCGTGTCCGCGGGGGTCAGCTCGGCGACACGCACCGGCGTTGGAGGTTCCTCTGCCGCCGGGGGCGTGAGAGGCACGGATGCGGCATCCGAGGCTGACGCGAACGCTTCCGGCTTCTCCGGGGCGGGTGGCCGGAACAGGGGCGGTGTGTCCGCTGCGGCGACCTCGAGGGTCATCGTGTCGTCGCGGTCATCGGCGTCGTCGTTGTTGAGGGATGTGGGGGTGGAGTCGTTCGTGGACATCGTGTTCACCTCGAAGGAGTCAGGGGTAGCGCCTTATGGGGCGGGCACGGGAGAAAGGGTGGGAAGCGGCTCGGGCGACCTTTCGCCGAGCGGATCGCGACTGCCGACGTCCGTGAAGTTGAGCTGGACCTCACCGCTGTCTTGGTCGAGGACTACCCGCTGTGTCGTCTCGACGGGGAGCTGAGGGTAGGCGAGCGTGATCTGCAGCCTGCCGTCCTCGCCCGTGGGCACGAGTTGCGGGCCGACCTGCTCGTGATTCGCCTCATCCCAGCGGGCGTACCAGACCTCCGCGCTGCCGAGATTCGCGTCGAGGTCGAGCGCTACGCCCGGCCACACCGTGATGCTCGTGTAGCCAGCACCCTTCTCGATCCGTATCGGCGGTGGCTCCTCGAGCGGAAGCGGCATCAGTTCGAGGTAGAGATCGCCCTGCTGTTGTGCGATGGGGCCCAGCTCCTCAACGGAGTTGGCCACGCTGATCCTGAATGTGCCGACGTAGGTCGCGATCGGCGGAACCACAGCCGCGACCGTCCCACCCATAAGCGCGACCACTGTCGCGAACGCGAGGAAGCCGCTACGCCGCCGCAGGAGCCCCGCGACGATCATCGACGCCGCGAGCACGAGCGTCGCGGTGAACAGTCCGTACGCACCAGCTGTGCTCGCGTTCGCCGGATGGATGGCGGTGTGCCAGATCGCAGCGCCGGCGCCGGCGACCAGCGCGACGCCGAGCGCCGACACCACGAACGCGGCGCTCGCACGCGGACGGGAGAGGCGACGGATGCGGCGCTTGTCGCCCGCTGCTGCGGCGAATGCTGCAGCCTCGGCCTCGCGCTCGCGCCGGGCCTGGTCTCGGGCGAGGCGGTCGGCATCCTTCTGCGAGCGTCGCCACGCGTCGTTCTCTGCGCGCCAGGCGTCGTGGCGGGCGCGCCATTCGGCGATCTCGGCGTTCCCCGCGCCCCGCTCGGGAGGCAGCGGTTCGGCCGGCGGCGCGGCCGGTGCTGCATCGCCCGCAGCTGACGGTGCGTTCTCGTTCTCAGCGTCGGATGCCGAGGTCGACGACGCGCCATGGCTCCTCGCCGGGCGAGCGCTCGCACGCGCGAGCAGGACAACGAGGCCCACCACGACCGCGAGGCCGATGATCCAGCCGATGATCGCGAGCGGTCCGGTGTTCCACCCCGGCATCATCCAGCCGAACCACGGCACGACCGGAACGAAGCCGACCACCAGCAGGATGATGATCGCGACCATGGCCGGATCGAAGCGTCCGCGTGTGGCCTCCCGCAGGTGCATGCGCCCGCCGACATCCGGGAGGAGCGCCCACGCAACCGCGTAGAGCAGCAGCATCGGGAACCCGAGTACCGCCGCGACGACGACGATGCCGCGCACGATCGCGGCGTCGACGCGGATGCGGGCAGCGATCCCGGCACAGACGCCGCCCAGCCAGCCGTCGGCGCGGACGACGCCGAGTCCTCGGATCCAGGCGAAGAACCGGTCCGAGCCGGTCGGCGCTGTCGCCGGTGGCGGGGGCTGCGGGCCGGGATCGGTCGCGGGAGGTTCCGTCGAAGTGCTCATGGTTCGATCGTGGCGGACGGGCCGATCTTGCCGCGATGGGGTGATCCCCTGAGCGCACCCTGATTCCCGCAATCCGGAGTGCGCTGGCGGCGGGTGCGGGTGGTTGGATGGCGACATGTCCTCGGCCACCACGCTTCCCGCGCGACCGCCCCTGCAGCGGCCGCGCGAGTGCCTCGTCTCGGGCACGGCTGCCTCGGTTGCCGATCACCTCGGCTGGAGCGTGGTCGCGGTACGGATGCTGTTCATCGTCCTCTCCGCGGCGTGGGGCGCTGGCATCCTGCTGTACCTGTGGATCTGGGCGTTCACGCCGTGGCGAGATGGCGATGATGCGCCCTCGCGCCGGGCACCGGTGGCGTGGATCCTCGGGTCGCTTTCGGTCATCGCCGTGATCATCGCGTGCGGCATCGCGGCGGTCCTTGCTCACGGCGCCGTCGTTTATGCCACCACGTCGGAGTGGTGGGCGGCAATGTTCGCGACCATCCTGCTCGCCGTGGCGGCGGGGCTCTGGGCAACGCTGATCGACGGGTCCGACCCGGCACGCGGGCCGCGCCACGCGCTGTCGGTGCGGATCGCGGCGTCAGCGGCGCTCGGCACCCTCCTGATCGTGCAGCTGACCACCCTGCAGCAGGGCGGCGTGGTGTCCTTTGTCGGCGCGCTCGCCCTCATCATGGGGATCGTGCTGGTCAACTCCTCGACGTTCGTGGAGAAGTGGCGGACGCTGTCGGGGGAGCGGGTGCGACGCATCCGTGAGGAGCAGCGCAGCGAGATGGCGGCGCACCTGCACGACTCGGTGCTGCAGACCCTCGCGCTGATCCAGAACCGCGCCGGCGCCTCGAGCGAAGTCGCTCGCATCGCCCGGGCTCAGGAACGCGAACTTCGCGGCTGGCTGTATGACGGTGACGAACCCGCCGACAGCGACCTCCCCACCGACCTGCGCGACTATGCGGCGGCCCTTGAGATCGACTACCCGGTGCGGATCGACGTCGTCGTCGCGGGAACCTCGGCAGAGCGGGCCAGCGGCGAGATGGCGGCTGCGGCGCGCGAAGCGATCCTCAATGCGGCGCGACACGCCGGCGGCGAGGTCTCGGTGTACATCGAGGGCAGCGCGGCATCCGTCGACGTGTTCGTCCGCGACCGCGGACCCGGATTCGACCCGGATGCCGTGCCGGCGGACCGGCTCGGGGTGCGCGAGTCGATCATCGGACGGATGCGGCGCGCGGGCGGCACCGCGACCCTGCGGCGTGGCGCGGGCGGCGGCACCGAGGTTCATCTGCGGCTGGGAGGCACGGCATGAGTGGCATCCGTGTCGTGATCGTCGACGATCACTCGATCTTCCGCTCCGGGTTGCGCTCGACGCTCGAGGGGATCGAGGTCGTAGGGGAGGCGTCGGATGTCGAGTCCGCCGTCGCGGTGATCACCGCCGCGCAGCCCGAGGTCGTGCTGCTGGACGTCCACCTTCCGGGCGAAACGGGCGAGGTCGCCGCCGCGACGGGCGGCGAAGCCGTCATCCGCCGGGCGGCCCCTGCTGCACCGTCGACCCGGTTCCTCGCGCTGAGTGTCTCGGATGCCGCCGAAGACGTCGTGCGCGTCATCCGTGCCGGTGCGCGGGGCTACATCACGAAGGGGTCGTCGATCGCGGAGGTCAGCGCGGCCGTGCGGGCGGTCGCAGGCGGTGATGCCGTCTTCTCACCGCGCCTGGCCGGCTTCGTCCTGGATGCCTTCGGTGCGGTGTCGGGCGAGACCGCGGCAGCCAGCGACGAGCTCGACCGGCTCTCCGCCCGCGAGCAGGAGGTCATGCGGCTCATCGCGCGCGGCTACGCCTACAAGGAGGTCGCCGCCGAACTGTTCATCTCCATGAAGACCGTCGAGACCCACGTCTCGGCGGTGCTGCGCAAGCTCCAGCTCTCTTCGCGCTACGAGCTGACGGCCTGGGCCTCCGCTCGCCGCCTGCTCTGAGTCTGGTCAGCGCACGAGACGCTCGCCGACGCGGACCGGGAGGTCCCACCGGTTCGTCGGCGGCGGGAAGACGCAGACGTAGGCATCCGAGAACGCGCACGGCGGCAGGTATGCGCGGTTCAGGTCGACGGTGACCGACCCGTCCGGCTCCGGCGCCGGGATCCGAAGGAACCGGAAGCGGTAGCTCTCGTTCCCGCTGGTGGCGTCGGAGAAGGCGGCGAAGAAGGAGCCGTCATCGAGCAGCTGTACACACAGCGACACGTCCCCGTCCGGCAGGTCGAGGTGGAGGACTCCCTCGAAATCGTCGGTGCTCCGGTGTCCATCGACGGCCACGGTGGGCACATCGCGGTGAGGGGTGCGCTCCAGTGGCGTGACGACCCGCAGCCGGTCATCGACGGGCCAGCGCTCTATCTCCGAGATCCCGCGCTGCGCAGGCGCCGACGGGTCGTAGACGCGCACCGCGACCGCGCCGTCGCGTTCGAATCCCCGAAGCTCGAGATCGCCCGACTCCCAGCGCTCGCCGGGCGCCAAGCTGACGAATCCGGACGCGATCGACCCGATAGCCCTGCCGCCCTCCGCGTGCCATTTCCCGGGTACGCCGTCGAAAGGGCGTGGCGTCGAGTCCAGCCAGTGTGTCGCCGCGAGCGTCGCGATTCCGCCGGGTGACCACACGGTGGCGTCACGGCGTGCGTGGCATTGCTCGGTGGTTGTCATGGCCAGCCTTCCGTCTCGGGCGAGTGTGCCGCAGCCCCATCGTCGCGGATGAAAGCCGTGAGAAACATATTGTTACACCATCGAAATCTCAGCATAGATAGCATCTCGCTATGGATCGACGACCTGACATCGACATCGATGCTCTGACGCGTGCGCTCGATGTCCATTCGCTTCGCATCCTCGTCGCGATCGATCAGACGGGCTCGATCAGCGCCGCCGCTCGATCGCTCGGATACTCCCAGCCGACGATCACGCAGCACGTCCAGCGGCTCGAGGCCCGCCTGGGTGCGGCACTTGTCGTCCGCACCGCGCG
>NZ_DBHD01000206.1:0-9117 GCF_002296025.1 Microbacterium sp. UBA837 | reverse complement strand
TACCGCCCGTGGGGGAGCGTTCGCGCTGATCGCGGGATGCGCGTGCGGTATCTAGTCACCCCACTGCGCGCCGATCTACAGAGTTCGGATGAAGAGACCCCGAAGCCGCACAGCTTCGGGGTCTCTTCATCGCTGTCGGGAACGATGTGGAGTCACGCGCAGGTCCACCCTGACGCTGTCCCGTACCCGTAGTAGGTAAGGTCCAGGTACGCGCACACTGTGTCGCTGGGGTCGTTGAGCTGAATGACCCGCGTCCACACGACCGAGGCGTTTGTCTCGTCTGCACCGGCCGAGTTCTGCCATCCGACCTGTGAGTGGATGCTCAGCGCGACTGTTTGAGCTGAACCGACTGCGCTCTGGAATCGCGCGTAGTTTCCCGGGCAGCCGTTTGAGTACTTGATTTGAAGCAGTCCGACGTATACGCCAGAGTTGCTGTAGACATTGACCTCTTTGACCAGGTCGTTTCCGCTGCAGCTTGCCGGGTCGGCGTACCCTCCCCAGTCCGACGCTGAGGCTGCCGCAGCCGGACCTAGCGTGGCGGTGATCGCGAGGAGGACTCCCGCCAGGATCGCGAATATTCGATGCCGAGTATTGTGCGAGCGGGTGCGGTCAACTCGGAAATGAACTGTGCTCATTGCGTACTCCCTCATGGTCTTTCGTCCTGGACGTGGTGGGTTAGCCCTGAGGCCCTGACGGTGCGTACGCGTCGATGAACGTCTGGATGCCGCGTGCGTATCGATCGACATCGGCCTTGATCTGCGACAGCTTGGGGGCGTTGTTGTCGATGAGCACTACTTGGCTGTCCCATTGGGTCTTGTAGAAGATCTCGTCGTACCGGCTGGACGCCGCGCACTCCGCGTCCTGGGTCGCGAGCTTGATCTCGTCCGGTGTCGCTCCCGCCGCACGTTGAGCTTCGCTCCCGTCGAGACCGAAGGTCGCTTTCATCTGGTCTGTCGGCATCATCTCGGGTGTCGCAGGGGCATCGATCCCCGCTTCCTGGAGGCAGGAGTTCCACCTTTTGGCAGCGTCTGACAGGGCGGGACTCGAGAGCGCGATCTGCTTGGATTCGGCGATCAATCCATACACGTACATCTGGTCGTCCATGTTCGGCATGGGGTTCTCCGCTCGGACTGCATCGAGGCACGTGTCGAACACGGCGTTGAACGCGTCGTCGGCATTGAAGCTGTTCACGTACACGCCGAACTCGTCCCAGGCCTGGATGCTCGGTGACGTGGTGATCGGTCGGTGGTATCCCGATCGCGCAGCAAGCTCGGCGTTGAACAGAGTGCGACCTGCATCATTCATCCACTCGAATCGTTCCTCGGTGAGGTCCTGCCACGGGACGGGCCAGGCGTATCCGGCCTCTTCCAGGCATGGCTGTACCGCGAGTTGCTCGCCATAGGCAACTGCGTGGGGATCCGCGATCAAGTAGCTGTCCAATGGTAGAGCCCACCGGGACTGGTCCTGCTCGACATCGATCTCCACCGTCGCAACGTCGCCCGAAGTTGTCGTGGTCGCCGCAGCGGCTGTCGCAGCGGCAGACGCCACGACAGCGGAGATCAGTAGCAGCCCGGCAATGGAGCCCGCGACTGTGGCTTGGGTTCTTGAAGTTCTCATCGTCCTTGTCCCGTCTTTCACCGTGCGTCAGCAGACACCGTCGAGGCAGCTCTCGTAGTAGCCGGATTCGAGGTTGTCGTTGTAGGGCCAGCCGAAGTTGACCGCGACATCGATATACGCTCTTGCCCAATCTCCGGTCCGGTACGTTCCCGTGAAGAAGTAGGTCCACTCATAGTTGCCGTCGTTGTACGCAGACGACACGGTGTTGGCAAGCGACGTGATCGTGCTCGGATAGGTGTACGCGGAAAAGTCCGGAATGTAGTAGAAGTAGTTCCGATACCGGCCGGCGTACCCCAGCGTCTCCCAGTTCGCGTCCCGCCACAGACAGGTCGAGCCGTTCGGGCAGATCGCCTCCGCCTCCCCAGGCGTTTGAGCGTCCGCGCGAAGGGGGACCAGAATCGACAGTGCGACTGCTGCGCACGCGAGGATCGAGACGCGCAAGCGCGACCTCGAACGAGACGAGGGGATCAGATCGCTCGCTGACTCAGTGACCGCTTCCATCTTGACCTCCAACTGCTCACGAGATGACCGTTCAACTGCTCACGAGATGATCGTTCGAGGGATACGTTTGGTGGGAAGCGGATACCTTACAGGGAGTCCGACGGCCGCCCTGAGTGTCCGCGGTCATGTGTGGTGTCAGCGCTGCCGCGCGTCTTGTAAGGAGATCTCCGCCGTGCGGTGGAGTTGAGGCCGAGACCGTGCTCGTACCCTGGGGCGTATGGACGACATCTGGGGCTGGGGCGCGATTGTTGTCGTGCTGCTCGTCCCGATCGTCTTCGGAGCGGTGGGGATCGCTGCTCGCCGACGGCACCGTGCGGGTGACACGACGGCTCCTTCATCCGCTGGTCTCCTCGGCTTCGATGAGCTCTTTCACCCTTCTGCTCACAACGCTCGAGTCACCTGGGAGGCCGAGCAGCAGATCCCGGCCCCGGCTCCGACACCTGGTAAGGGGCCCGGCGTCATCGACGGTAGCGGCCGGATCGTGATCGAGGTCTCGGAGTGAGCGCGTCATGCTGAGAATCCGGCAACGGGTCGACGCTGACATATCGACGGTCGTCGGGTGGATCGCAGATGCGGATGCGCTGAACATGTTCACCGGGCCCAGGCTGGTGTGGCCATTGACGATTGATCAGCTGGCGGCCATGACCGCTACGGATGCCGTCAGTGCGTGGGTGATGATCGACGACAGGGCGGACGTGATCGGACACTTTGACCTTGCTCTGGACGAGGGCACGGCCCGAATCGGCAGGGTGATCGTCGATCCGTCCAGGCGGGGTCGCGGCTACGGTAGCGCGCTTGTCCGCCTGGCGATCGAGGAGGCTCGGGCGCTTGGCGCACGAGCTCTGACGCTGAATGTCGTTGCGGACAATGCGCCGGCTATCGCAACATACGAACGGGCCGGCTTCCAGCAGTTGCCGATGAGCGACCGGCCAGACGTCCGAACGATGGCTCTCACGCTCTGACTCCCGACTCGCCCTACGGAATCGGGCGTTGACCGGTCTGCGAAGCTCGCTGCGCCGTAGCGTCGTCCCCGTGTTGACCGCCGACGGTGTGATCCCTCCGCTGCCGAGACGCATCCCGGTCGCGGGGGTAACTGACCGCTCGCTGTTCCGCCGCGCCAAACGCGATGCAGGGGCACGCCCCGTAGCTGCCTGTGCTCGGTGCTCTGCTCGTCCACCGGTGCAATATCCGTAGCGGACATCATCCGGCGAGGCGATCTAGACTCCCTTGGATGAGGAGGAGAGGACTGGCAGTCATTGCGTGCGTCGCGGGGATCGCTTCGCTTTCGGTGGCGTGCACGGCATCCCCGCCAGCATCGGAGCTTCTGACCGCGGGGCCGAGCCCGTCGGCCACCTCAGCGCCGTCTCCCACGACCGTGCCCACGATGGATCCTGGGTCGGTGGCTGATCCCGGCCCGTGCGAAGGAGCTGTTCCCGCATACCCCCTTGCGGACCAGACCGAGGTCGAACAACTCGGTGGGGCGTCCCTGGCGGTCCCCGTGGACCGAGGCCCGATGCCCCACGCGGCAGGCGAAGCGATCTTGGACGATCAAGGTGTCCCGGTTGCCTACAGGGTCGCACCCAACGACGTCATCTCGACGATCGGCGCCCGGTTCTGCGTCGGCGAACAGTGGCTCCACTGGGTCAACTACGTCCGCCGTGACGGCGATGCGCTCTACGCCGGAGACGTACTCAATCTCGACGCGCACACGATCCTCAGCGTCGGGGACCAGAACGGCGTCGTTCACGACAATGCGCTACCCGAAGGTTTCGTCATCCCACCGCAGCGCTAGGGAACGCTGATACCCCGCACTCAGGAGCGTTGACCGGTTCTGAGTGCGGGGTATCGGTGTCCTAGAGGTCGCGAGCTTGATGCGTAGTGGCAGCGCCTGGATTGCGTTCGAGTCCGGCTGAGACGGGCGTTACGTGGTGAGGTACACCCTCTTGCCTGTGAGTTCTTGCCCCCACGTGATGGTGGAGTACTTCGGGCTGTACGCCTCAGCGCAGACGGTGGAGCCGGAGTACAGCCAGCACGGCCTCGCGTAGTAGCCACTGGTGTAGAAGCTTCCGCGGTTCGGCCACGTTCCGGTCGCGCCGCTCCCATCGAACCCGTACCAGATGTGGGGTGACAGCCAGCCGTGCCAGCATGCGTGCCCCGTGTTGCAGATGCTGTAGACGCTGTTCGGTTGAATCAGCACCGGCGTTAATTCGACACTCTCGAAGGCGCCGGTCGCCGGATCGATGGTGATCGTCACCGGGTCATCGGATTCGAGCAGGGCGATCTCGTCGCTGCTGAGTTCGGAGAACTCTGCAGGCGTGTCCCCTTCGTCGTCTGCGTATGCCGGCGCGCTACCGAAGACGGCACCAACGAGCGCGAGCAATCCGATCGTCGCTCCCGCCAGTCGGGTATGTCTCGTGGTCGTCATAGCTCTCCCTTTCTTTCCGGTTCGCCCCGTCGCGGCCTGGACTGCGGGGCGGTGACCAATAGTCGCGCTGGTCGCTGTCGCGCTGAGGTGCAGCGCGTTGCTCAGTAGTGTTTGCGAAGTCGGGGAATCCTTACTTCTGGTCTGAATCCGGTCGCGCGGCCCTCGACATGTGATCTACTATCGTTATTCGATATATCGTTTTGCGATAGTTGGAGGGCAACATGCCGATCGCTTTTCGCTGGGCCGTGCGGGTCTTGCTGGTCCTGCTGTTTCTCTTCTCGTTGCTGGTCGAGGGGTATTTCGTGCCGCGCCTAGGGCTTGATGTCGTTCACGTCTTCCCCGAAGCGTGGGATCTGTTCGTTCCGGCGCTGGTGTGGTCGATCCTGTTCATCGGCTGCGGGCAGGCGATTCTGGTAGTCGTCTGGCGTTTGGTATCTCTGGTCGCGCGGGAGCGGATCTTCTCGTCGGCCGCCGTGCCGTGGGTTCGTGCGTTGATCGTGGTCGCTGTCATCGCGCTCGTGCTGCTGGTCGCAGCCTTTGTCGCACTCAGCGTGAGGGAGTACACACCGCCGCTGGCGATGTATGGCTTGATCGGACTGTTCTTGCTGTGCTTGACGTTCGCGCTGGTCGTGTGGACGATGCTCGGGCTGTTGCGACGGTCGACCCGTTTCCACGACGAGTTGGAGGAAGTGATCTAGTGCCGATCGACGTTCATCTCGATGAGCAGCTCAGGAGGTCCGAGCTCACGGTCGCCGAGCTCGCCGCGGCGATCGGCATCACACCCGCCAACGTGTTCGTCCTCAAGAACGGCCGCGCCAAGGCGGTGCGCTTCACCACGCTCGCCGCGATTTGCGAGGTGCTCGCATGCCAACCCGCAGACATACTGACGTATCGTGCCGACGACGACGGGACAGCCTCGCCCGGGGTTCTCAGCGAATAGTCAGGCGCGTGGGCACGGGGCGGCGTCTCACACCAATGGAGAGACCCGACCCGCGCGCCGCAAGACGACCAGACCTGCGTGATTCTCACAGGATCTGCGGGTTGATGCGCGTCGTCCAGATGTACATGATCGTCTGCGGGTCATCGAATCCGAGTGAGTCCGTGGCATACGAAACGACGTCAGGCCCCGATGACCAGTAGGAGCCGTTGCTGCTCGCAGAGGAACACCTCTTGTCAGCGATTCCGACGCCGGAGCGCTGGAATTGGATGCATACCTGGATGATTCGCTGACCGCTATAGACATTCGCAGCAGCCTTCGCGTGTCCCTCGTACCACACCCACGCGGTCTCGGTCGAATACGCATAGCTCGAGCCCCAGTACACCATCGGCGTAACCATTCCCGGTGGTGGCGTCGATGGCCATTCGACACCGACAGTCCCACCGGAGCCCGGCTCGGGGAGCACGACCCACTCCTCGGTGACCTCGACGCCGTCCTCCGGCCCGAATGTACGGCCATCGATGAAGACCGTGCCGGAGTCGTCCTGGTTGTTGTCGGTTCCGGTACCGGTGTCACCGTTCGCAAAAGCCGGCGCGCCGCCCAGAAGAGTACCCGCGAGTGCGAGCAGTCCGATCGTCGTCTTCACCAGTCGGGCTTGTCTCATAGTCCTCATGGGTCTCCCTCTCTGCCCTGGTTCGCTCCGCCATTGCACAGGGTTCGGCACGATCATCGGCAGCAGTATCGCCGTGCTCGCGGGCCCCGATCTGACGCGTGTGCTGAGTAGTGTTTGCGGGAGCAGGGAATCCTTACGTGCGGCGCGGCGGACGACTGCTGGGGGTGGGCCGCGGTCGCATTCGGGGTCTTCGAGAGCCGGTGTAAGGATTCGACGTTCTCGCCAAACAAGTCATGTGAGTGTGATTGGTCATGAACGCGGGGGAGTAGACGTGGAGCCGGACCCGGAGGACTTCACGACTCTCTACAAACGTAGCTACCGGACGATCCTGCGTTACATCTACCAGCGCGTGAACGACCATGCGCTTGCTGAAGACCTTACTGCGGAGACCTACGCCCGGGCCCTGGAGAAACAAAAAAATGGAGTGACCATTACGGTCGGATGGCTAATTCGCGCGGCTCGCAACCTGATCGGAAACGAGTACCAGCGACGCGACCGTGCCCAGGCTCGCATGCAGCGGATTGTGATCGAAGAACTCACCGCAGCGGCGCGGAACGAGAACGAGGACGACTTGGAGGTGAGAGCGGCGATGGCCCGGCTGCGCCCTGCTGACGCGCTGGTGCTGCAACTCACCTACTGGGACGGCCTGTCAGCATCTGAGGCGGCGACGTTCCTGGATTGCTCCACGGGGGCAGTATGGGTGCGACTCACTCGCGCCCGGGCAAAGATCCGTTCGATGCTCATGGAGGAGTCCCACATGAGCATCTCGCCGAGGTTGGTTGAGGGTGGTGATTTGGATGGATGATCTGAGTCGGCGCCTTCGCAAGGCCAATCCTCATGAGGGACAGCCCCTGCCCGAGCACGCGGTGAAAACGTTGGATGACTTGCTCACCGGACGCCGCACGCCTCAATGGGATCGATCAGCGCGGTCAGTCTCGCCGCGTCGTGTATGGCGGCCACTGGTGCTCGCCGGATCAGGCTTCGCGGCAGCCGTGACCGTCGTCGCCGTGATCGCGCTCGTGATCTTGCGGCCGGTGCCCGCCGTCGCGATCACGCCGGACCGGTTGCCGCTCGAACCGACTTCCTGGACTGTGGAGACACTGCTGGAGGAATCGATGACCGGTGTCCCAGCTCCTGAGGTTGCCGAGTCCCGCCGCGGTGCGGAGTGGGAAGGCTGGTTCGTGCAGCTCGACCTGGACAGCCCCACCGCGACATTCATACAGCCGCAGCGGACGCAGATCGAGTGGAACGACGATCTCTCTGGCACGAGTCGGGTCATCGCCGGAGTCCCCATGTCCGCCGACGGCTCCCCGATTGAACCGGTACCAGCGTCCGCGGAGGCGACAGGCACGATCCTCTACGAGGACAGTTGGGCGCCTGGCGAGCTCGTCACGCCGTTCCCCACCGCGCCACCTGATGACGTCGACGGCATGCGCGCCTACCTCCAAGCCTTCCTGAGGGAACAAGGCGGGACTGACGCTGACGCGCCGTCGGCGGGCGACTACGTCCTCGCGGTCACCTCCCTGATGCAAGTGTGGACGCTCAGCGAAGCGGCACAGCGCGCCGCGATCACAGTTGTCCTCGACGCGGCCGGTGTCACAGTGGCGGGGGAGACGACCGACCGGGCCGGTCGGTCCGGGGTAGTGCTGAACACCGAGCCCACCGACCTTCAGCCCGACTACCGCACCCGACTCATCATTGACCCTGCCTCCTGGCGAATCCTCGCGGCAGAGACCAACACGATCGACGGACTCCCGGACTTCGGGATTCCCGCCGGCGCCGTGACTGACTACACGATATGGAGATGAAATGACCGGTACCCGTTCTCGTCGACTCGCCGTTCTTGCCGCTGTAGGTGCTCTTGCCCTGGCTCTGTTCACGCCTGGTGTCGCGGCGTACGCGGACGATACCAGCGAGCTCCAAGCCCGCGTTGACGCCGTGCTCGCGGAGTTCCCCGGTGGATCCCAGACAGCACCCAACGAGGTCACCTGGGAGGACGGGGCGGTGATACTCACTCTTGCGGCCGACGAGGGTCTGATCACCACGATGGCGGTCGGGTCCTGCGCAACCGGCTACTACTGCGCCTACTCCGGGTACAATCTCTCGGGAAGCAAGCTCAGCTTCTCCGCCTGCAACACGACACAGTCAACGGGCGCTCTCAGCGTCGTCCGATCGCTCGCGAACGCACGCAGCAGCGGCTACGTGCAGGGCAAGAACTCCAGCGGCACCGTCCTCGCCACGGTCAGCGCCGGTGGCTCCCTCGCCTACGCTTCCACCAGCATCACGAAACTGACCTGCGTGAGCTGACGAACCCTCAGCGACACGTCTGCAGGCAACCAGCAGGTGGTGTACGCCTCATTGGGGGAGGGGGCGCGGCAGGTGCCTTACGGCGCGAAGGTCGCGCCTCCTGGCGCGAGCAGCAAGAACCATCCGATGGCCACGACGACCGCGCACCCCGCGGGCACAAGGCCGGCAAGAGCGAGAAAGAACTTCCGACGCTCCGGCTGTCGCCGCGCCTGTATTAGTGCCAGCACGAACGCAACGATGATCAGCGCAGCCGCCACCACCCAGAGGAAGCACGCGATGCCGTAGCCGATACCTGCCTCGGTCGAGTCGTAGCTTGTTGTCTCACGCAGCTCTCCGTTGTACCACGCGAGCCCCGTCATGCCGAGTGAGAGAATCCCGGCGAGGCCCGCAAGACAAGCGAGAACGCCGCTTGCGATAACGCCCGCTGTTCCTGGCGACCCCCCCTCATTTGACGAATCGTTCAGGTCATTGGAGCGACTCATCTCGTTTGGGGACTCGGACGAAGTGGTTCGAGCGGACGACCATGCCCGGGGCCTCGTCGTCATCAGCGCAGTTCTCCGGGGAAAACATGAGTGAGCAGGGTGAGGAGGGAGCTGGAGGGCTCTCCGTCCAGCGGGCATCTTGTCGTTGAGTGCTAGGCCGTGTTGATCAAGTCTG
>NZ_DBHD01000174.1:7258-12767 GCF_002296025.1 Microbacterium sp. UBA837 | reverse complement strand
GCCCAAGTCACGGCTGACTACGAGGGCAAGGAGCTTCTGCTCGTCGGCGTACTCAAGGGCGCGGTCATGGTGATGGCCGACTTCGCTCGCGCACTGCCGACGCACATGACGATGGACTGGATGGCAGTCTCCTCGTACGGCACCGGTACGCGCTCCAGCGGCGTGGTCCAGATCCGCAAGGATCTCGACACCGACCTGCACGGCAAGGACGTGCTCATCGTCGAGGACATCATCGATTCGGGCCTCACGCTGAGCTGGCTTCTGACCAACTTCGCGTCGCGGGGCGCGGCATCCGTCGAGGTGTTCGCCCTGTTCCGTAAACCGGATGCCGCCAAGGTCGAGGTGGACTGCCGGTACATCGGTTTCGACATCCCGAACGAGTTCGTCGTCGGCTACGGGCTCGACTACGCCGAGAAGTACCGGAACCTGCGCGACGTCGCGATCCTTGCGCCTCACGTCTACAGCTGAGGCCTTTCGGGGTACGCCGTGGGCGAATGCTCAGTCGTGGCATAGCAACCCCGCGATACCCTGTCTGCACCGTTTCTGCGTTCCCGCGCGGATCGGCGCCTGAACGACGGAGGGACCGGGTTCGCCCCGAACCATGGATTTCAAGAAGCTCACACGCAACCCGCTGCTGTACGTCGCGCTCATCGCGGTGTTCCTCATCATCGGATTCACGCTCATGTCGACCCTGGGCGGTGCCAAGCAGATCACGACCCAGCAGGGGCTTGATCTGCTGGCCGGGAACACGGTCACCGAGGTCGTGAACACCGACGGCGACCAGCGGGTCGACATGACGCTGTCGACGCCGTACGAAGGCGCCACCGACGTGCAGTTCTATTACGTGACGGCGCGGGCCGAAGAGGTCGTGAACGCGATCGACGCGGCAAACCCCGCCGACGGATACAACGACGTCGTCCCCCGGGCTACGTGGTTCGACGGCTTCCTGTCGCTGTTCCTCCCGATCCTGTTGCTCGGTGTGCTGTTCTGGTTCCTGCTCTCCTCCGCGCAGGGCGGTGGCAGCAAGGTCATGCAGTTCGGCCGCTCCCGCGCCAAGCTCGTTACGAAGGAGAGCCCGACCGTCACGTTCGACGATGTCGCCGGCTCGGATGAGGCGATCGAAGAGCTCCAGGAGATTAAGGACTTCCTGAAGGAGCCCGCGAAGTTCCAGGCTGTCGGTGCTCGCATCCCGAAGGGCGTGTTGCTGTACGGCCCTCCCGGAACCGGCAAGACCCTGCTTGCCCGCGCGGTGGCCGGCGAGGCTGGCGTGCCGTTCTACTCGATCTCGGGCTCGGACTTCGTCGAGATGTTCGTCGGTGTCGGCGCGAGCCGCGTGCGTGACTTGTTCAACCAGGCCAAGGAAAGCGCGCCGGCGATCATCTTCATCGACGAGATCGACGCTGTCGGTCGTCACCGCGGTGCCGGTATGGGCGGCGGCCACGACGAGCGCGAGCAGACACTGAACCAGATGCTCGTCGAGATGGACGGGTTCGACCCCAAGGCCAACGTCATCGTCATCGCGGCGACGAACCGTCCCGACATCCTCGACCCGGCGCTGCTGCGCCCCGGCCGTTTCGACCGTCAGATCGGTGTGGACGCCCCTGACCTGCAGGGTCGCAAGCGCATCCTCGAGGTGCACGGCCGCGGCAAGCCTCTCGCCGACGGTGTCGACCTTGAGGTCGTCGCCCGCAAGACCCCCGGCTTCACGGGTGCCGACCTCGCGAACGTCCTCAACGAGGCAGCGCTTCTGACGGCGCGCTCGAACGCGCAGCTGATCGACAACCGCGCGCTCGACGAGGCGATCGACCGCGTGCTGGCCGGTCCCCAGCGCCGCACCCGAATCATGAAGGACAAGGAGAAGCTCATCACCGCCTACCACGAGGGCGGACACGCCCTTGCCGCGGCGGCGATGAACTACACCGACCCCGTCACGAAGATCACGATCCTCCCGCGCGGCCGGGCCCTCGGCTACACGATGGTCATGCCGATCGATGACAAGTACTCGGTCACCCGCAACGAACTGCAAGACCAGCTCGCGTACGCGATGGGCGGCCGCGTGGCCGAAGAGATCGTCTTCCACGACCCCACCACGGGCGCCTCCAACGACATCGAGAAGGCGACGGGCATCGCCCGCAAGATGGTCACCGAGTACGGCATGACCACGGATGTCGGACCCGTCAAGCTCGGTCAGGGCTCGGGTGAGGTCTTCATGGGCCGCGACATGGGTCACGGTCGTGACTACAGCGAGCGGATCGCCGAGCGAGTGGATGCCGAAGTGCGGGCGCTCATCGAGCAAGCCCACAACGAGGCCTACCAGGTCATCAACGACAACCGTGACATCCTCGACAAGCTTGCTCTCGAGCTGCTCGAGAAGGAGACGCTCGACCACCTCGAGATCGAAGAGATCTTCAAGGACGTCAAGAAGCTGCCCGAGCGCCCGCAGTGGCTCTCGAGCGAGCAGCGTCCGGTCTCGGTGCTGCCCCCGGTCGAGGTTCCGCGTCGTCCTGCGCCGGCCGGCGTTGCCGCCTCGACGGAGGCTGACGCGGGGTCTGCCGAGAAGGCGCCGCGACGGCGGCCGACCGGACAGGCGCGTCCCGCAACCGCGTAGGCTCGCCTGGTGGCCGTTGATCGTGAACGCGTCGCCGCACTGGTGCGCGAACTGCTCGAGGCGATCGGGGAAGACCCTGATCGCCCCGGATTGAAGCTGACCCCCGAACGGGTGGCGGATGCCTACTCTGAGTTCTTCAGCGGCATCGGCGAGGACCCGGCTGCGCCGCTTGCCCACACGATCTCGATTTCGCGCGGCCCGGCACCAGAGACGCTGCCCTCGGGTGCGGTGATGCTGCGTGACATCCTGTTCCGCTCCGTCTGCGAACACCACCTGCTCCCCTTCCGCGGGCACGCCCACATCGCGTACCTTCCCGGCGAGAAGGTCGTGGGACTCGGTGCGCTTCCCAAGGTCGTCGACGTGCTCGCGGCGCGGCCGCAGGTGCAGGAGCGCCTTGCCGAGCAGATCGCCGACACCATCTCTGACGCGCTCGATGCGCGTGGGGTGCTCGTCGTGCTGGATGCCACCCACGAGTGCGTCACGATGCGCGGCGGCCGGCAGACCGACGCATCCACCGTGACGATCGCCGCCCGCGGGGCCTACGAAGAGCCGGTCGCTCGCGCCGAGCTGATCGCACTCATCGGAGCGAACTGAGATGTCGACGCTCGTAATGGGGGTCGTGAACGTCACGACCGATTCGTTCAGCGACGGCGGGCGCTACCTCGACACGGGCGCTGCGATCTCGCACGGCCTGGCGCTGTGGGCTGCCGGTGCCGACATCCTCGACGTCGGCGGCGAATCGACCCGCCCGGGTGCCGAACGGGTTGACCCCTCGATCGAACGCGACAGGGTGGTGCCCGTCATCCGTGCCCTCGCGCAGCGCGGCGCTTGGATCAGCATCGACACGATGAACGCATCGACGGCACTTGCCGCTGTCGACTCGGGCGCGCGGATCGTCAACGACGTCTCGGGTGGGCTCGCGGATGCCGCGATGCTCCCTGCCGTCGCCGAGACCGACGCCGAGATCATCCTCGGGCACTGGCGCGGGCCCTCGCGGGAGATGTACGCGCCGGCGCAGTACGCCGACGTGGCAGCCGAGGTGACAGCCGAACTCGCCGAGCGGGTCGCGGCTGCCCGGGATGCCGGCATCGGCGCGGATCGGATCATCGTCGATCCCGGCATCGGGTTCGGCAAGCGCCCGGAGCAGAACTGGGAAGTTCTCCGGGCGCTTCCGCAGCTTGTCGCGGCGGGCCAGCGGGTGCTGCTCGGCACGAGCCGCAAGCGCTTCCTGGCTGAGGCGCTGGCCGAGGCATCCGTCGACGCCGAGCGTCGCTTCACACAGCGCACCGGAGCCGCGGCAACGCGAGCCGGCGGCGAGGACCCGTCAGGCGACACGGTAGGCGCGGTCACCGAAGGCCGGCGCGATGGCGCCACGGCTGTCACGAGTGCCCTCGCCGCGCGCGCCGGCGTATGGGGCGTGCGGGTGCACGACGTGGCCGCCACGCGCGACGCTCTGCGGGTTGCGGAGCTGTGGGGGGGTTCGGATGCCGCAGCTCGATGAGATCCGGCTCGAGGGGCTTCGCGTCTTCGGCCACCATGGCGTCTTCGATCATGAGCGCGAGAACGGCCAGGACTTCGTCATCGACCTCGTCCTGAGCGTGAGCGCCGAGCGGGCCGCCCAGACGGACGACGTCGCCGATACTGTCCACTACGGCGAGGTAGCTGACGCTGTTGCGCAGATCGTCGCAGGCGATCCGGTGAACCTCATCGAGACGCTCGCCGAGCACATCGCCGATCGCGTGCTCGCCTTCCCCGGTGTCTTCGTGGTGCGGGTGACGGTGCACAAGCCGCAGGCTCCGATCCAGCAGCAGTTCACTGACGTCTCGGTGACGATCACCCGCGAACGCGCGGAGGCCGGCGAATGAGTCGACGCCTGGCCGAGGGCATGCAGGGCGGCACACACACGGATGCCGCTCCTGCCGTCGACGCGGTGGTGGCGCTGGGTGCGAACCTCGGTGACCGGCACGAGACGCTGGCAGCTGCAGCAGCCGCACTCGAGCACCTGCCGCTGGTGTCGGCGGTGAGAATGTCGGAGCCGATCGAGTCGGTCGCGGTCACTCTCGACGGGCCCGATCCCGACGCACCCGGATACCTCAACGCCGTCGCCATCGTCACGACGCGCCTCGCACCGACCGTCCTGCTGAGCTACCTGCACACCATCGAGGACCGGCACGGACGGGTGCGCCGCGAACGCTGGGGAGACCGCACCCTGGATCTGGATCTCATCGCCTACGGCGACGTGGTCTGCGACACCCCGACGCTGACGCTTCCCCATCCGCGCGCTGCCGAGCGCGACTTCGTGCTCGCACCGTGGCTCAGCATTGATCCGGATGCTTCCCTCGTCGGTGCCGGGCGGGTTGCCGACCTCCTCGAGCGACTCGGGGCTTCGTCGTGAGGCGCACCGGTGCCGGCATCCTGATCGTCACCGCCGCTATCGCGCTCGCCGGCGGGTTCCTTGTGAACCAACTGCTCACGGCAACGGGTCGTGCAACCTTCACGCCGCTGATCACGCTTCCCGTTCTGCTGATCGCGTTGGGGGCCATCGTGGTAGCTTTCGCGATCCCGGTGTGGCGCGCATCCCGCGGGCACACGCGCGCCGCGATCAACCCGTTCCGGGCGCTGCGCATCGCGATGCTTGCGAAGGCATCGAGCCTGCTCGGCGCGGCATCCGTGGGCTTCTCGGGAGGACTGGTGGTTTTCCTCCTGACGCGACCCGTCGTGCCGCCGTTAGGCTCGATGGCGACGCAGTTGGCAACGCTCGTCGCCGGGCTCCTGCTGGTGGCGGCGGGGCTTGTGGCCGAGTATCTGTGCACGATCCGGAAGGATGACGATGACGAACAGCCCGGAGGCGTCGACCCCGGATTCGGAGCCCACAGTCACTGAGGGTCCAGCCACTGAGGG
>NZ_DBHD01000174.1:0-6922 GCF_002296025.1 Microbacterium sp. UBA837 | reverse complement strand
GGACACGAAGACTTCGGCGGTGGCAGATGGTGAGACCGTCGAGTCGGCGATCGCCCACGACCTCTCGGCTCACGTCACGCGCGACGTGATCGACGATGAAGGCACGTTCGCGCAGATCCTCGAGCCGCGCTCCGAGAACCGGCTCCCGCTCGGCGACGGAACCTGGCACCAACTCGCCCGGCAGTACGTCTGGGTGCAGCTGATCTCGTCGGGCATCGTGTTTCTCCTCGTGCTCGGCGCAGCGCTCGCGATCTCGTTGATCGTCGGGGCGTGGTGGGTCTGGATTCCGGCCGGCATCCTGCTGGTGATCCTCGCGTTCACGCTCGCGATCACGCCGCGGCAGGCCCGCGCCTACGGCTACCAGTTGCGCGAGGACGACCTGGTCTTTCGCAAGGGCATCCTCTGGCAGCGGGTTGTCGCCGTGCCCTACGGACGGATGCAGCTGGTCGACATCACGCACGGTCCGCTCGATCGGGGGTTCGGAATCGCGCAGCTCAAGCTCGTGACCGCGGCAGCCACCACCGGGGTCGCCATTCCCGGCATCCGTCAAGACGCCGCCGAGCAGCTGCGCGACACCCTCATCGCGGTAGCAGAGACCCGCCGGACCGGCCTGTGACCGACCCCACCCCCGCCTCGCCTGCCACCCCGCCTCCCGCTGCGGAGGTGCGTTCGCCGCTCAGCGACGGCGAGTGGCATCGGATGCACCCCCTCACCCCGCTGTTCCGGGGTGGACTGGTGTTGGTGATCGTCGCGGGCGTGATCATCGCGAACATGCGCGACCGGCTGATCGCGATCTTCCTGCCGTGGCTGGCTCCCGGCTTCGAGGGAGAGCAGATCCCCGGAGACCCCGTCGACTACGTCGTCTCGCACAACCTGATCCTGGTTGCGACCCTCGTGGTGCTCGGAGTCGTGATCGTGCTGGTCGGGCTCTTCTATCTCGGCTGGCGCTTCCACAGCTTCCGCATCACGGATGACGACGTCGAGGTGCGCTCGGGTGTGGTCTTCCGGTCGCACCGGCGCGCACCGCTCGACCGGGTGCAGGGCGTGAACCTGACCCGCCCGACGATCGCGCGCCTGTTCGGCCTGGCCAAACTCGAGGTTGTGGGAGCGGGCCTCGACGCGAACGTCAAGCTGGAGTACCTGTCGACCGCGAATGCCGAGGCGATTCGTGGCGACATCCTGCGGTTGGCGTCGGGCCGCCAGTTGGGCGCGCGCGGTGAGGCCGGGCGGCGCGCGACGGCATCCGAAACCGTGTCGGCAGGAATCACCGGGCTGATCGCGGGAGCGGAGGCGCCCGTTGCCGAACCGGAGTCGGTAGTTTCGATTCCGGTCGGACGACTGGTCGCCTCGCAGACCCTGTCGGGTACGACGATCTTTCTGGTGGCGGCGATCGCCGCGATCGTCACCGGGGCGGTCACGACGACCGGGTGGGTGCTGTTCGGCGTGGTCCCGGCAGTCCTCGGTTTCGGTGCCTACTGGATCCGCTCGATCACCCGCTCGCTCCGATACTCGATCGCCCCGACGCCCAGCGGTGTTCGAATCACCTACGGGCTGCTGACGACGATCACCGAGATCATTCCGCCGGGACGCATCCACGCCGTCGAGGTCACCCAGCCGCTCATGTGGCGCCCGTTCGGCTGGTGGGCGATCCGCATCAACCGGCTGTCGGGCCGCAGCATGAGCGATGGGGCCAACGACCAGTTCGGCACCGTGCTGCCGGTGGGTAACCGCGCCGATGTCGAGCGGGTCCTGCGGCTCATCCTGCCGACGATCGCCGAAGATGACTGGCCCATGATCGTCGACAACGGCGCCCTCGGTCCCGTCGCCGACGACCCCTATACGACCACGCCGAAGCGGGCACGGCTGCTTCGACCCCTCTCGTGGCGCCGCAACGGATTCTGGCTCGGAACTGACGCGCTGTTCCTGCGGCGGGGTCGGATCTGGCGGACCCTCGCGGTCGTGCCGCTGGCTCGGATGCAGAGCCTTGAGGTGAGCCAGGGCCCGGTCGACCGCGCGCTGCGGGTGGCGAACATCCGCGCCCACACGGTCGCCGGTCGCGTGTCGGGGAGCCTCGGCATCCTCGACCGAGACGATGCGCTGCGCCTGTTCGATGACGGTGAGCGAGCCGCTATCGGCGCTGTCGCGACCGACCGCTCGCACCGCTGGGCGGGGGACGAGTGAGCGACCGGCTGCGCGTCGGGATCGTGGGTGCCGGCAGAGTCGGACCCGTGATCGGTGCCGCGCTGGCTGGCGCCGGGCACGCGATCGTCTCGATCACGAGCGGATCGGATGACGACCGTGTCGCCGCGATCCTTCCGGGAGTTCCCATCAGGGACCCGCAGGACGTTGTGCGCGAGAGCCAGCTCGTCGTTATCGCCGTTCCCCACGATCAGATCGACGGACTCGTGACCGGACTCGCGGAGCTCGACGCCTGGCAGGCCGGCCAACTCGTGGTGCACACCGATCCGGCGTTCGGCACCGGAGTGCTCGCACCGGCGATGGCGCGCGGCGCGATTCCGCTGGCGATCCATCCGGCTATCGCGTTCACGGGCACCTCGATAGACCTGCGGACACTGATCGGGGCGTATGCCGCGGTCACGGCCCCCGCCCCCGTGCTGCCGATCGCACAGGCGCTCGCGGTCGAGCTGGGCTGCGAGCCTGTGATCATCGCCGAGGCTGACCGACCCGCCTATGCCGAGGGGATCGCGACCGCTACCGACTTCTCGAGATCCATCATCCGCCAGGCCACCGACCTGCTGCATGCGGCCGGCGTCACCGAGCCGGGCCGCTACCTCGCGGCGCTCATGCACACGACAGTCGACCACGCGCTCGTGGAGGCGGGGGTCGACGACATCCGCCCGCCCGCGGACTGAGTCCAGAGCTTCCGCGCCCGCGGAGTCACGATGGCCTCGCGGATAGACTGGGCGACGATTTTCAAGGAGCTCCCCTCATGACCGACACCTCTGCCGCCGTGCCCGCGGACGCCGCCCCCGAAGCATCCGACGAGGACGTCTTCGAGCAGAAGGCGGTGCGGCTGGCCAAGCGCGAGCGGCTGCTGGCAGAGCGAACGGATGCCGCGGGCGGCGCCTATCCGGTGAGTGTCCCGGTCACCGCCTCGATCGCTGAGGTTCGCGAACGCTTCGCCCACCTCGAGGCCGGCGACGAGACGGGAGAGACAGTCTCGGTTGCGGGACGGGTCGTCTTCAGCCGCAACACCGGCAAGCTGTGTTTCGCCGCGCTGCAGGCGGGGGACGGCAGTCGCATCCAGGCCATGGTGTCGCTTGCCGCGGTGGGCGAGGAGTCTCTGCAGCGCTGGAAGGAACTCGTCGACCTCGGCGACCACGTCGCGGTGACCGGCGAGGTGATCTCGAGCCGGCGGGGTGAACTGTCGATCATGGTGGCCGAGTGGACGATCGCCGCCAAGGCGCTGCTGCCCCTGCCGAACCTCTATGCGGAACTGAGCGAGGAGAGCCGCGTCCGCAGCCGGTTCCTCGATCTCATCGCCCGCGATCAGGCGCGCCAGACCGTGCTCGCCCGCGCCGGGGTCAACCGGAGCCTGCGCGACACGTTCGCCGCCCACGGTTTCGTCGAGGTCGAGACGCCCATGCTGCAGGTGCAGCACGGCGGGGCATCAGCCCGTCCCTTCATCACCCACTCCAACGCATTCGACACCGAGCTCTATCTGCGCATTGCGCCCGAGCTGTTCCTCAAGCGCGCCGTGGTCGGTGGCATCGACCGCGTCTTCGAAATCAACCGCAACTTCCGCAACGAGGGCGCCGACTCGACCCACAGCCCCGAGTTCGCGATGCTCGAGGCCTACCAGGCCTACAGCGATTACAACGGCATCGCCGACCTCACGCAGGAGCTCATCCAGAACGCCGCGATCGCCGTGACCGGCTCGACCGAGGTGACCTGGGCCGACGGCACGGTCTATGACCTCGGCGGCGAGTGGGAGCGGATGTCGATGTACGACTCGCTCAACGACGCTCTTGCCGACGCGTGGGAGGGCGCGGATGCCGCTCCCCGCATCGACGCCGCAACACCGCTCGCCGACCTGACGACGATCGCGGAGCGCTTCGGCGTCGATGTGCCTGCGCACCCGATTCCCGGAAAGCTCGTCGAAGAGCTGTGGGAGCACTTCGTCAAGCCGACGCTCGTGCGTCCCACGTTCGTCATGGACTTCCCCCTCGACACGAGCCCGCTCGTGCGTGAGCACCGGTCCATTCCCGGTGTCGTGGAGAAGTGGGACCTCTACGTCCGGGGCTTCGAGCTGGCGACCGGCTACTCCGAGCTCGTGGACCCGGTCATCCAGCGCCAGCGCTTCGAAGAGCAGGCCAAGCTCGCGGCCCGCGGTGACGACGAGGCCATGCGGATCGACGAGGAGTTCCTGCGTGCCCTCGAGCACGGGATGCCGCCCACCGGTGGCATGGGGATGGGAATCGACCGGCTCCTCATGGCGATCACGGGTCTCGGCATCCGTGAAACCATTCTCTTCCCGCTCGTGAAGTAGGGCGGCCGCCGCCGGTCACTGTTCCGGCTCGTCGAGCCGGAACGCCCAATCGGGCAGGTGACCCGCGCCCACGAACGAGCGCACGATCTCGGCGAGGCCGTGTTCGGGCTCTATCGCTGTCGCCTGTTGGGCGAAGAGGTCAGCGTGGGTTGACCGGCCGAGTGCCCACGAGAACCACGCCGCGACCGCCAGCGGTCCCGGGCGCCTGGAGGCAGGGACGGCGCTGGCGATGTGTCGCGCCAGCAGTAGCGCACGTCCGAGCCGTTCGGGTGAGGGCCGCGGGCCCTCGCCCCACAGGCGCATCGCGATCTCGCTCGGATACTCTGCGCCGTCTTCCCAGCAAGCCTGCGCCTGCGCGGCTTCGTCTCCCGCGTCGATCCCGTCGACCCAGCAGATGAGGGCGATGTCGCGCAGTGACGGCCTTCCGAGCGCCCACGCGGCGGCGGCGATCTCGAACGGATCGAGTGCTGCGGCATCCGAGCCCAGGAGCCGCTCCACGAACGCCGGAAGGTCATCGAGCAGACACGCGGCCGCGAAGGCGCGGGGATCGATGCGTGCGGGGTCGGTTGTCGGATGATCTGCGTCGGCGAGCACGAGCGCGCGGATGGCGGCGTCGAGCGCCTCACAGGCGGCCTCGACCGCGGTCGACCTACTCGCATCGAGGGGGAGCAGATCTGCGCCAGCGTACTGATTCGCCTCCGGTGCTGCGACGTCCTCGATGCCTGGCGGGAGGTCATCGGCAGTCGGCACCGAACCCGAGTCAGACCGCGCGTAGGACCCCCACCGCCGTCCTGCGACCCACAATGCCTCCACGATCAGCACCCCGCAGGCCTCGGCTCGACGCTCGATTCCCTCGACAAGGGTGCGAGCAGGAGCATCAGTGTCGCCGTAGACGACGATCGCGCAGCCGTCGGCCTCGGGCACCCGGCACACCAGCCCGATCATGGTCGCGGCGATCTCGTCGGCGCGGTCGTCATCGGGTGGGAGGTCCAGGCGCATGGCGCCGCGGCTTCGACCACGCCGGAACGGCACCAATACGACACTGCGTTGCGGAACGAATCCGAGGAGGCGCGGGACGACGGTCAGGAACTCGGCGGGTGAGGTCGCATGAATGATCGGAGTCATGCATCCGAGCATGCGAGTGGCGCCACGCTGCGCGGCAGGATCACCGGCGGGACGGGGATAGGTGACTCTCGAGGCGACCTGGGGAGATGGCGCCGCGTATCCTGGATGAGTGGACAGCTTCTGGGTGGCAGCGCTATGGGCGATCCTGCCTACCATCGTGGTGCTGACTCTGTTCTTCTGGGTCCTGCGCAGCATCATCCGTGCCGACCGCAACGAGCGCCGCGAGTACGCGCGCATCGAAGCCGAGGAACGCGCGGCACGCGGGCTTCCTCCGGCGCCCGCCGCAACCGAGCAGTGACGCCACTTCCCACTACGCTGGCGTGAGAACGCCACCGTGGAGGGAGCTGACGCATGGTGCTTGCCGGACTTGTGCCGTCGACGTCCGGCGGAGACGTCGATGTGACGCTAGACCTCCCCGACATCGCGTTCTGGTGGCTGCTCGCCCTCTTCCTGTTCGATCTCAGCATCCGCATCGCGGCGATCATCATCATCCCGCGCAACCGCCGCCCCACCTCGGCGATGGCGTGGTTGCTCGCCATCTACTTCATCCCGATCGTCGGCGTGCTGCTGTTCCTGCTGATCGGAAACCCGCGACTGCCGCGCAAGAAGCGTCAGCAGCAGGAGCAGATCAACACCGCGCTGCGCGAGAACGGCGAGAACGTCTCGGTCGGAACGCTCCGGCCCGGAGCGCCAGCCTGGTTCACGGGGCTCGTCGACTTGAACACCAACCTGGGCGCGATGCCGCTCACCGGCGACAATCAGGCCACCCTCATCTCCGAGTATCAGGTGAGCCTGGACGCCATGGCCGAGGCCATTCGCGGCGCCCGGAGCTACGTGCACGTCGAGTTCTACATCCTGCAAACTGACGCATCGACCGACAACTTCTTCGCAGCCCTCGAAGAGGTCGCCGCACGCGGCGTTACGGTCCGTGTGTTGCTGGACCACTGGGCCAACCGCGGCAAGCCGTTCTACAAGAAGACGCTGCAACGGCTCGATCGCATGGGTGCGGCCTGGCACCTGATGCTGCCCGTGCAGCCGCTGAAGGGTAAGTGGCAGCGACCCGATCTGCGCAACCACCGTAAGCTGCTGGTCGTCGACGGCGAGGTAGCCTTCGTCGGTTCGCAGAACGTTACTGACTCGACCTACAACCTGAAGAAGAACATCAAGCGAGGCCTGCACTGGGTCGACCTCATGGCCCGCGTCGAAGGGCCGGTGGTCTCGTCGATCGACGTCGTGTTCCTCTCTGACTGGTACAGCGAGACCGGCGAAATCCTCACCGACCAGGTC
>NZ_DBHD01000204.1:0-6267 GCF_002296025.1 Microbacterium sp. UBA837 | reverse complement strand
GTCAGCGCGGTCCCCGGTCGCGGAGACATGCTCGGAAAGGTCCGCCCGGCGATCCAGCAGTTGCTGTCAGTGCTCCCCGGTGACGTGCGCATCGGAATCATCGGCGGTGCTGGCGGGAGCCTCGTGGCCCCTGGCGGGCCGCGTGTGATCGACAGCGGCTTTCCCGACGAGTTCAAGCCCGAAGCGCAGGAAGCCATCGACATCCTCGAAGACCTGCAGGCCGACAGTTCGGGTCGCGACTGGTTCTTCGTGCACCCGGCCGGCGGCTTCGGCGCGTGGAACCCGGGGGAGCGCACCGGGAAGTACCGCACCGGCGGCGACGTCATCGTGACGGATGCCGACGGCGAATCCTTCATCTCGGGAGCTGACCTTGCCGTGGCGGTACTCGACGAGATCGAGAACCCGCAGCACGTGCGCGGCCGCTTCACCGTGGGCTACTGACCGCGCACCCTTAGACCAGGTCCCGCCAGTCGGTGGGACCGGTCGACGGGCTGCGGGTCACCGGGACCGCATCCGTCACGATCGGAATCGCCAGCGTGTCGGTCGGCGGCCCCATCACTGTTGCTTCGTCGCGGCGGAATCTGAGCACGTCGTCGATGTAGCTCGTGACAGCCTCGGCGACGGGCACTGACTGCCCGCGCGCCTGCGACATGTACCACCGGTGCTCCAGGAACTGGTGGTACACCTCCGCCGGTTCGAGCTTGGAGCGCAGGTCGAAGGGGATGGCGCGGATGACGGGTTCGAAGACCCGGGTGAGCCATTCGTGCGCCACCATCTCTTCGTCATCGCCCGCGCGTGAACCGCGTGCGTGAAACTCATCGAGGTCGTTCAGCAGCCGCCGCGCCTGGTTCTCTTCGACGTCGAGCCCGGTGAGACGGATGAGGCGGCGCTGGTGGTGACCGGCATCCACGACCTTGGGCTGGATGGACACGCGGGTTCCGTCGGCCGTTGTCTGCATCGACATCTCACCGATGTCGAAGCCGAGTTCGTTGAGGCGTTCGACGCGCTCGGTGATGCGCCAGGCCTCTCGTGCCTCGAACGTCTCGATCTCGGTGAGCTCCCGCCACAGGGACCGGTATGCGCTCATGATCCCGTCGGCGATCTCGACGGCGTCGACACCACCCTCAAGGCGTCCGCCGGCCTCGAGGTCCATGATCTCGCCGGCGATGTTGGTGCGCGCGACGTCGAGGTCGTGCTCGCGCTGCCCGGGCGTGAGTCCGTTTTCGTGCAGCTCGCCGGTCTCTGCGTCCACGAGATAGGCGGCGAAGGCTCCCGCGTCGCGGCGGAAGAGCGTGTTCGACAGCGACACATCGCCCCAGAAGAACCCGACATTGTGGAGGCGCACCAGCAGCACCGCGAGGGCGTCGACCAGTCGGGTTGCGGTAGTCGGCCGCAGCACCTGGGTGAACAGGGCGCGGTACGGGAGGGAGAACTTCAGGTGAGAGGTGACCAGGGCGGCCGGTAGCGGTTCGCCGTCCTCGTCACGGCGTCCGGCGATGACGGCGACCCGGTCGACACACGGCGCATCCAACCGGTCGAGGTTGCCGAGCATGTCATACTCGCGTCGCGCCATCTCCTCGGTGGTCTCTTTGATCGCCACCACGCGACCTGACAGGCTCGCGAAACGCACGGTGTGACGGGAGATGCCCTTCGGGAGCGACACGATCGTCTCGGACGGCCACTCCACGAGAGGCACCGACCACGGCAGGGTCAGCAGTCCGGGATCGACGGTGCTCGCGGTGATCGAGAGCTGCGTGGACGACATCCGATTCTCCGCATCCAGGGCTTACGTGCGTGACGGCGCGGACGTCTGAGACATCCGCGCCGTCACGAGGTCATGGTGATCAGGCCGAAGCGACAGCCTTCTCCGAGAGGCGCTCGCCCGACTCGAGGTCGAACAGGTGAACGTGGTCGAGAACCGGAGCCAGCACGACGGTCTCACCGGCGTTCGGGTGGTTACGACCGTCGACACGAGCGACGACATCGGTGCGCTTGCCGTTGATGTCGGCGTGACCGTAGAGGTAGCCGTCGGCGCCGAGCTCCTCGACGAGGTCCACGACCACCGAGAGGCCCTTGCCGTCGGCGGGGCTGACCTCGATGTCTTCGGGGCGGACACCGATCGTGAGCTCCTTGGCGCTCGTCTTGGCGAGGACATCGCGCTCGACCGGCACCAGGTGCGTACCGAAGTTGACGCCGCCCTCGGTCACGTCGACGGTGAACAGGTTCATGGCAGGGGAGCCGATGAAGCCGGCGACGAAGATGTTCTTCGGTGCCTCGTACAGATCGCGCGGGGTGCCGACCTGCTGCAGGATGCCGTCCTTGAGGACCGCGATCCGGTCACCCATCGTGAGGGCCTCTGTCTGGTCGTGGGTCACGTACACGGTCGTGACGCCGAGGCGGCGCTGCAGCGACGCGATCTGGGTACGGGTCTGGACGCGCAGCTTCGCGTCGAGGTTCGACAGCGGCTCGTCCATGAGGAACACCTGGGGCTGACGCACGATGGCGCGGCCCATCGCGACACGCTGACGCTGACCACCCGAGAGAGCCTTCGGCTTGCGGTCGAGGTACTGCTCGAGGTCGAGGAGCTTCGCCGCCTCGAGAACGCGGGAAGCGCGCTCATCCTTGTTGACGCCGGCGATCTTCAGGGCGAAGCCCATGTTCTCGGCGACGGTCATGTGGGGGTACAGCGCGTAGTTCTGGAACACCATCGCGATGTCGCGGTCCTTCGGCGGGACATCGGTGACGTCGCGCTCGCCGATGCGGATGTGACCCGAGTTGACCTCTTCAAGGCCCGCGAGCATGCGCAGCGAGGTGGACTTACCGCAACCCGAGGGACCGACCAGGACGAGGAACTCGCCGTCGCCCACTTCGAGGTTCAGCTTGTCAACTGCGGGACGGGTTCCACCGGGGTAGAGGCGGGTTGCGTTGTCAAAGGTGACTGACGCCATTTCTTCTTCTCCTTCACCGGCAGGTACGTGCCGGACGATCCGTTGTGAGGATGAGCGGGGGCTTGGCCCGCACGCCCGTCATCGGGCGCATCTTTCAGTATGCCACCCCCACCTGGGAGCGAACACCGAGGGCCGCTGTGCTCAGTGGCCCTCGCGCCAGGAGTGCTGGGGCGCGTAGCCCAGCATCCGTGTCGCCTTCTCAATCGACAGCAGCGTCTCGTTCGGTCCGACCTCGCGGGTGACCGGCACATCGGGGAAGACCTCCGCGAGCAGCTCGGCGTTCGGCCGCGACATCACGGTGTCGGCTGCAGCGATGATGTACTGCTCGAACCCGGCCGGCGCGACCTCGAGTGCGCGCTCGATGGCCTGCGATCCGTCGCGGGCATCGATGTAGCCCCACAGGTTCCACTTGCGGGCCCGCGCATCCTCATCGAAACGGGGGAAGGCCGCGTAGTCCTCCGGAACCATGACGTTAGAGAACCGCAGCGCTGTGATCGACAGATCGGGATGCCAACGCACGAGCTCGCGCGCCATCCGCTCTTCGAGGGTCTTCACGAGCGAGTACACGCTCTCGGGGCGAGGCTCATACTCCTCGTCCACCGGAACGTACGGCGGCGGCACGTCGAAGGGAAGCCCCAGCACTGTCTCGCTGGAGGCGTAGACCAGGCGACGGATGCCGAGCCTGACGCTCGCCCAAAAGACGTTGAAGGTCGCTGCCATGTTGTTGTGGAAGACCGCGACCTCGGAGCGGATGCCGGGTGCCGGGATGGCCGCGAGGTGAACGACGGCATCGAGCCCGCGGTCGTCGCGATCGCCAAGGCCCGCGAGGGCATCGATCACCTGGCCGTAATCGGTGAGGTCCACCTGCAGGAAGCCCGGCTGGGGGCGGCCGGCGATGTCGAACCCGATCACCTCGTGTCCCGCTGCGCTCAGCTCCCGAACAACGACGCTTCCGAGCTTTCCGGTCGAGCCGGTCACCACAATTCTCATGACCCCAGCCTTACACGCCCGATCGTCGAGGCGGCGGGACGGCGGGGCTTGATCGTCACCGGATGTTCACCGGGCGGTGAACGTCGGTCTCGTGTGAGGTACTCCGGTGAGTGAGAATGCGAAGACGGCGCACACGATGCAGACCGCGCCGTCGGAGGCTGCCATGTTCGAGAACGTCCCCGCCGGAGATATGCGGGCCTACATCGAGTACCTGCGCGAGCACGGCTACACCGTGCGCGACGGGCACACTCCCGACCCCGATCTGATCGATCCCGAGGGCAATCCGGTCTACACGTGGCAGGAGGGCTACCCCTACGCGGACCGGATGACGCGCGACGAGTACGAACTCGAGAAGTACCGCCTGCAGGTGGAGCTGCTGAAGTTCCAGTACTGGCTCGAAGACACCGGTGGCCGCGCCATCATCCTGTTCGAGGGCCGGGATGCCGCGGGCAAGGGCGGCACGATCAAACGGTTCACCGAGCACCTCAACCCGCGGTCTGCGCGCGTCGTCGCCCTGGCGAAACCGAGTGATCGCGAGCAGGGCCAGTGGTACTACCAGCGCTACATCCAGCACTTTCCGACCGCGGGCGAGATCGTCATGTTCGACCGGTCCTGGTACAACCGAGCCGGCGTCGAACGGGTCATGGGGTTCTGTTCGGATGACGAGTATGAGACGTTCATGGAGCAGACTCCCTCGTTCGAACGGATGCTGGTCGAGTCCGGCATCCATCTGACGAAGTTCTGGTTCTCGGTCTCGCGAACCGAGCAGCGCACGCGGTTCGCGCTGCGTCAACTCGATCCGGTGCGGCGGTGGAAGCTCTCGCCGATGGACATCGCCTCGCTGGACAAGTGGACCGAGTACACGGTTGCCAAGGAGGAGATGTTCCGCCGCACCGACAAGAAGTACGCGCCGTGGACCATCATCCGATCCAACGACAAGAAGCGTGCTCGGGTGAACGCGATGAAGTTCTTCCTCGGGCAGTTCGATTACGACGACAAGGATTTCGAGGTTGTGGGAACGCCCGACCCCTTGTTGGTGATGCGCGGCAAACAGGAAGAGGCCGACGAATAGCCTGACCGTGAGTGGTGCTGGTTTCCCGGCCACATCACACCTAAAGAGGCGCCATGTCTGGGGTTTTCCCAGGCTGTCTGGCTACCATCGTGGGCGGTGGTCGTTACCTGAGCGACATCCCCCCGGCCAACGCCACGGCCCCCTGTCGGGTACAGCCCGACCCCTTGTTGTGTGAAGAGGTTTCATGTCGAGCGATCAGACGCCCAGCGGTGAGCAGCCCACGGCGCCCGAGGCTCGCGACCGCCGCGAAGCGGTCCGCGAGAAGGCGCAGAAGGTTCACGCGAAGCAGACGCGAGCGCGCCGCATCCGTACCGGAATCATCGGCGTCGGAATCGTCGCTGTGGTCGCCGTCGTCGCCGTCTCGGTCACCTGGGCGGTGACCTCGACAACCTCGACGAGCGCGCTCAGCCCCGCTGCTGCCAAGGCCGACGGTTTCGCGGTGACCGACGTCGACGGTGCGGTCATCGCGCAAGAGGGCGTCGACGACAGCACGTCCACTGAGGCCGGGGCGACAAGCGCTGCGACCCCCGAGCCGACCCCTGTTGTCACCGAGGCGCCCGAAATCGAAATCCGGGTCTATGTCGACTACCTCTCAACCGGCTCAGCCGAGTTCCAGCTCGCCAACGCGGCGCAGCTGTCGACCTGGGTCGACGAGGGTGCGGTCAGCCTGACGTACTACCCGGTCGCGATGCTCACGGCGAAGTCCAACGGCACGAAGTACTCGCTGCGCGCCGCAGCAGCGTCAGCGTGCGTCGCCACCCACGCATCAGACGCGTTCTTCAAGTTCAACAACGCGTTGCTGGAGCAGCAGCCGGATGTCGACGCCGACGGGTACTCCGACACCGAACTGGCCGACATCGCGCAGGCATCCGGGGTGTCGAACCCCAAGGTCGTGCGGGCCTGCATCGAGGACGGCGACTTCCTCTCGTGGGCGAAGAAGGCAACCGAGCGCGCGGTCGAGGAGATCCCCGACACCGAGGGCGTCCAACTCACCGGCACACCGCTCGTGCTCGTCAACGGCTCGGTCTATGTCGGGGCGCTCGATGACCCGAAGGAGTTTGCCCAGTTCGTGTTGACGATCGACTCCGACGCTTACTATCAGACGTTGTCGCCGACACCGACGCCCACTCCCTGAGACGGGGAGCACCTCGGCGCCCCGATAGACTGGGCGCTCTGCCGACGTGGCGCAATTGGTAGCGCACCCGACTTGTAATCGGGCGGTTACGGGTTCAAGTCCCGTCGTCGGCTCCAGTTTTC
>NZ_DBHD01000026.1:4029-6791 GCF_002296025.1 Microbacterium sp. UBA837 | reverse complement strand
GTACTCACGCGCTCACCGCCTCGGGACGCGGCACGGTCAGGCGTACCCGGAACCCGCCCTCGCGGCGCGGTGAGATCTCGATCGAGCCGCCGGACGCGACGGCTCGCTCACGCATCCCGAGAAGTCCGAGTCCGCTCTGCGAGGTCAGGGCGGGCCTGCCCGAGTTCACGATCTCGACCTCGACGGCATCGGGCAGGTACCGGACGCGGACGTCGGCCTCGGCATCCGGGCCGCCGTGGCGGCGTGCGTTGGTCAGGGCCTCTTGCGCGATCCGGAAGGCATTGACCTGAACCGTCGGCGCCACCGGCCCCGGCTCGCCGATGATCGTCAGAGTCGTCGGCAGACCGTTCTCGCTGGCATGCGCGACAAGGGCAGGCAGGCCTTCCAGGCCCACCGTGGATGCGTCGCTGGGGTCATCGTCGACCGGAGTGCGAAGCGTCTCGAGCAATCGGCGCAGCTCCACGAGCGCATCCCGGGCTGCCTGCTCGATGTCGACCAGAGCGCGGCGCGCGGCATCCGGATCGGTGTCCCACACTGTCCTCGCGGCCCCCGCCTGCACGCCCATGGCAGAGACGTGGTGCGCGACCACATCATGCAGCTCGCGGGCGATGCGGACGCGGTCGAGCGCGACGGCCTGCGCTGCGGTAGTCTGACGCTCCCGCTCGAGCTCGACGCTGCGCTCGGCGAGGATCTCGCGCTGTCGGCGGGACTCGAAGGTGCGATTGCCGAAGTAGTACGCGCCGCCGAAGAAAGCGACGTTGACGAGGAACTGGATGAGCATGAACGCGACGTAGGGCGAGAAGAGGCCCGCACGCGAGAGGCCCTCGTCGGTCGGCGCTGTGGCATCGATGAACATCGAGATGAGCAGCCACGTGAACATGCCAGCGATGATCGCGACACGGACGAGGAACGCTCGCCGTCGGTTGTCGACCCATGCCCCGACGGTGTAGAAGGCGATGAAAAGCGCGACATTCCCGACGTAAAGCTCCGGGACGCGGGCCATCATCCCGGCAAAGAACGCGACGGATACTGCCACCGCGACAGTGCAGGGCAGGCGTCGACGCCAGGCCAGCGGGGCGGTGAGACAGAGCGCGTAGAGCAGCGCGACCCGCAGGTCGATCTCCGTGGAGTTGTAGATTCCGGCGACTGCGCCGAGGGCGGTGCTCAGCACCGCCGTGACGAAGAGGGCTGCCGCCAACCAGACGTCCCCTCGGGTCGGAACCCACCGCGAGGTGGCGCGCGTCGGATCACTCACCCATCCACGCTACGTCGCTCGCACACCACGCCACATCCCTCTCGCGGGGGAGCCCCCCGTCCGCCGGCCGCGGCCGGCGATGGTCCCGATTGCAGGATCAGCTGCCTCGGCAGGGGCGGTGGAGGGCAGCAGAGCGGGTTGATCCTGCGTTCGGCTCGCCGGGTGCGGTGTCGGGACGCGTACTGTGAGGGCATGGCGACCCGGCAGACTTCCCCGGGCACGACAGGTTTCGGGGGCCGGGTGCTCGCCCTGCTGGCGTGCTCGCATCCTGGGCCGACGGTGGTCGTCACGACTCTCGCCGGATTGCTCGCCGTGGGGGCCGGCATCGGGGTGGGGCGCATCGTGCTGACAGTCGCGGCTGTGCTCTTCGGTCAACTGTCGGTCGGATGGTCCAACGACGCTATTGACGCTCAGCGGGACCTCGCCATCGGGCGCCGCGACAAGCCGATCGCTGCCGGCGTCATCTCGCGCCGAGCGGTAGCCGCCGCAGCCGGCGTCTCGCTGGTGATCGCGCTCATCATCTCGGCCATCATCGGGTGGGAGTTCTGTCTCGCCCACGGCATCGCCCTGGCCTCGGCGTGGGCGTACAACGCGTGGCTGAAGTTCACATGGGCATCGGTGATCCCGTTCGCGGTGAGTTTCGGCATCCTGCCCTCGCTCGCGACGCTGGCAGCTCCCGCGCCCGTCGTGGCTCCGTGGTGGCAGGGAGCCGCCGGCGCTCTGCTGGGCATCGCCGTCCACCTCACCAACGTGCTTCCCGATCTCGCCTACGACGAGGCGACGGGTGTGCGCGGGCTCGGTCACCGGATCGGCACCACGCCGAGTGCGATAGTCGCGTTCGCTGCCGTCATCGCGGGGACTGTGGTCGTCGTCGTCGGATCGTTCGGCCAGGTGCCCTTCGCCGTGGCGCTCGCGGCGTCAGTGAGCGTTGCGGCGTGCGCGGTCGCGGGCCTGCTCCGCGCTCTGCGGAAGCCGGACCGCGTGGTCTTCCGCCTGGTGATGGCGTCGGGTCTGATCCTTGCTGCGCAGCTCGTTCTCACCGCGTTTGTGGCGTGAGGGGGCTTTCTTGCGCATCCGGATCGAAACCCATCCCATAGGCGTGCGCGAGGAGCCGCGCCGGCGCCAGACGGATGCCTGCGAGCCGCGTGACCGCGCCGACGCTGCCGTGACCACGCCCGGCGACGGTGTTCAGCGCGGCGATTCGCGCCGCGGTCGTCGCGGCCGACCTGCGTCGCCGCTCCCACGCGGCCAGTGCGGCCGGCGGCTCTCCCGTGATGTCCCACTCTCGGAGCAGCGGCGCGAGCGTCGCCGCATCGATAAGGCCGAGGTTGAGACCCTGCCCGCCGATGGGGCTCACCTCGTGGGCCGCGTCACCGATCGCGAGAACCCGTCCGCGCGCCATCCGGCGCGCGACGAATCGGCCTACCCCGAAGTTCGACGCCGTCGTGATCGTGTCGCCGGAAGATCCCGCACGCCGGCTGACAGCGTCACGCAGGGCGGTCGCGTC
>NZ_DBHD01000026.1:0-3689 GCF_002296025.1 Microbacterium sp. UBA837 | reverse complement strand
TGTGGAGCCCGCGCGGTGCCACGCGACGTATCGCCGCAGGCCGCCGGGTAGCGGAAACGACTCGAGGACGCCATCCGGATGCAGGTGGACGATGGCGCGGGGCCCTTCGTCGGTGTCATCGGGAACGTCGGCCATGACGTAACGGTCGGGGTACGCGCGGCGCCTCCCGTCGCGGATGAGGCTACTGATGTGGCGCGAGCGAGACCCCGCCGCAATCACGACCGCATCGCCGTGCACGTCACCACTGTCGGTGATCACCCGACACGTCGCCCCTTCGTCGATCACGTCGAGCACCTGGACTCCGCGCTCCGGCGCGGGGGCGCCGTTGCTGGCGGCCGCGGCGGTGATCGCCGATTCGGTCGCTGCCTGCGGAAGGGTCGCGACGAACGGGAAGGATGCGAGCGAGCCGGCCCGCACAGCGTCGAACCGGATCGTGGTCACGGTCGCGGCGCCGACCCTGGCCTGGCCCTCCCGCACCTGCAGACAGGCGGAAAGAATGCGATCGGTCACCCCCGAGGCTGACATCGCCGTCAGCGCGGCGGAATGGATGCCGATCGCCCGGGACCCGGCGCCGGGAGCCTCACGCGCCTCGAGCGTGATGTGCTCCACACCCAGGCGGGCGAGTTCGCCGCCCAGCAGCATGCCGACGGGACCGGCGCCGATGATCACGACCGGCATGGCTCACCTGTCACCGGGTCCCTCGGGCCCGCGGGTCGCGAGGACGCGAAACGGCGCCGGCGCGGTCACTGTCCACACCCGTGGGACCTCCCGCTGGAGCTCGGCGACGGTGTATGACCGGCGGATCGAGCGGAGCCCGTCAGTGAGGAGGAAGGTCCCGGGTGCGACCGGAAGGATGCCGACTGCGTAGAGACCCCACGCCGTCTTGCTGCGGGCGATGTCGTTGTGCAGCGCGAGCTCGGCGCCGAGCGCGTCGGTGTGGGTGAGCAGTTCGTGCAACTGATCGCGGCTGAGGTGGTGGAGGACATGGTTGGAGACGACGACGTCGAACTGTTCGCCGGCGTCGACGAGGTCTGCGGCATACGCGCCTCGAAAGGTGACCCCGGGCTCGGGTGGCTGAGACGTCGCGATCGACAGGCACCGTGGGTCGGGGTCGATTCCGCAGATCTCCACCGCGAAGCCGTCGCTGTGAGCACGTCGCGCGAGGTCGCGTGTGACGTCGCCGCCGCCGCATCCGACGTCGAGAATCCGAACCGGCTCATCACGCTGCGCGTCAGCTCGGGTGCGAAGGTAGGGACGCAGACGGGATCTGTAGATCGCGCCCCATCCCGCCACCGCCCGGTTCACCACTGTGAACCGGCGTACCGTGCGCAGCAGCGCCTGTTCGTCGCACTGCGGATCGTCCATCAGCTCGCGAAGAGTCTCGTCACGAACGCGCACTGTCCGCCTGCCCCACGCGCAAGCTTTCCGCCGCCGCTATCGGCTGGCGCGCTGCGATGCGAGCCGTTGCACTCTCTACCGCGAGGCCAGGACCGAACGCTGTGACGAGAACCTGCTCGCCCTCGGCCACCGTGGGATCACCGAGGAGGTCGGCGAGGATGAACAGCACTGTCGCGGATGACATGTTGCCGTAGTCGCGCAGGATCGCTCGGGATCGCTGCAGAGCCGTTTCGTCGAGATCCATCGCCTGCTCGAACCTGTCCAGGATGCTGCGTCCGCCCGGGTGGACCACCCACTGGTCAATCGCACCGGTGCGCTCAAGCACCGGCGCGAGGGCTGCGCGGACTTCGCGTCCGACGATGCGGGGGACATTGCCGGTGAGTGTCATCTCGAAGCCGTGGTCGCCGATGATCCACGCCATGTCCTGCTCGCCGTCGGTCGTCAGGGCGGTGGTGAAGCCCGTCAGCTCGAGCCCGCGAGACGGTGCAGCCAGTTCGCGGGGACCGCTGGATTCCGGCGACTTTGCGGTCACGACCGCCGCTGCCGCGCCGTCGGCGAAGACGGCGGAGGCGACGATCTGGTCGGGTTCGGATGATGAGCGAATGTGGATGGAGCACACCTCGGTGCACGTGACCAACACCGTTGCGGTGGGATCGGCGAGACAGATTCGCCATGCCGAGCGCAGCGCCGGGATTGCCGCGGCACACCCCATGAATCCGATGTGCTCGCGTTCGACCGTCGGATAAAGCCCGATGTCGCGCACCAGCCGGTATTCGGGGCCGGGAGCGTAGAAGCCCGTGCAACTGGCAGTGACCACGTGGGTGATCTCGCCCGGATGTACGCCGGCGTTCTCGAGCGCACGCCGCGCGGCGGCCTCCGACAGTCGCGGCGCTTCGCGCGCGTACCGCGCGTTGCGCGTACCGGTCCCCGGATTGCGCACCGCGTGAGTCTCGGGTTCCAGGAAGTCGCCGCCGCCACCGGCTAGATCCTCGATGACGGTGTGGCGCCGCTCGATCGCCGAGTTGTCGTAGGCGGCGCGGATGAGCCGTGCCGTAAGGGGCGCGATATCCGGCTCCGCGAGGAACAGGTCCTTCACCTGCGATTGCGAGAGCGCGAACTCCGGCACCGCGGTCCCAATGCCGATGAGCTGCACTCCCATGCACTCACCCTAGGCGCCGGGTACCTCGGCGGGGCCGCGTCACCCGAAGATCATCGGCCGGTCATCGTCTGCTTCGTCTTCTCCCGGCGACAGTCGGGCGCGGTCGAGCTCGACGACCACGGGGACGTGGTCGCTCGGAGCCTCACCCTTGCGCTCGTTTCGGTGGATGGCGGCATCCGTCACCGCATCCGCCACAGCGCGTGAGCCGAGGATGAAGTCGATCCGCAGTCCCTCGTTGCGGGGGAAGCGCAGCTGCTTGTAGTCCCAGTAAGTGAATCCGGTCGGAACCAGGGGCCTGACGACGTCGCTGAGCCCCGCCTGCTCGAGAGCGGTGAAGGCTTCCCGTTCTGGGGCGGAGACGTGCGTCGAGAATCCTTCAACGATCGCGGGGTCGCCGTTGTCGGCATCCGTCGGGGCGATGTTGAAGTCGCCGACCAGAGCCAGAGGCAGGTCGGGCGCTGCCGCGAGGGTGGTTGCGGTGTACTGGCGCAGCGCCTCGAGCCAGTGGAGCTTGTAGACGTAGTGGGGGTCCTCGAGGGCACGACCATTGGGGACGTAGAGGCTCCAGACGCGCACGCCGTCGATGGTCGCACCGATCGCGCGGGCTTCCTGCGGAGCATCCGGGCCCTCGTGCCCCTTCGCGAAGCCGGGCATCCCGGGGAAGGCGGTCTCGACCTCGGTGGGACGCGAGCGGCTGGCGATCGCGACACCGTTCCACTGCGAGAAGCCGTGGGCTTCGACGTGGAACCCTGCCTGCTCGAACTGGTCGAACGGGAACTGCTCGACCTTGCACTTGATCTCTTGCATTGCCAACACGTCGATGTCTTCACGCACCGCGAAGTCGACGATCCGGTCGACCCGGGCGCGGACGGAGTTCACGTTCCAGGTGGCAAGGCGCATGGTCTCAGCCTAGAGTCGCCGGCCGACGTCGCCCGCTTCCTGACGCGGGCTCCGGGGCGGGGTGTGGCCAACTCCTGAGTTCCGGTGCCGAACCCGGGCCGTGTCGAGGTGAGGATGCCGTGCGGCCGTCGAGTGTGCGGAGTTAGCTGCGGTGGTGGCCTGGGGAGATAGGGGTGGTCGCGTGGTTCAATCTGGCGTCCGCGTTGCTCGGCATGGCCGGCCTCACTCTCGG
>NZ_DBHD01000180.1:0-13581 GCF_002296025.1 Microbacterium sp. UBA837 | reverse complement strand
CGGGTAATCAGCGATCTTCGGGCGCGCAGCTGAGATGGCCGCGATCAGGCTGGACTTTCCCGCAGAGGGGAAACCGACCAACGCAACGTCGGCGACCGTCTTCAACTCGAGGACGACATCGCCCTCCCACCCTGGAGTGCCAAGTAGTGCGAAGCCCGGGGCCTTGCGCTTCGGCGAGGCGAGCGAGGCATTGCCGAGACCGCCGAGACCGCCCGGGGCCACGACGTAACGCATCCCGGGCTCGATGAGATCGACGAGCACCTCGCCAGACGGGTCCTTCACGACGGTACCCAGCGGAACAGGAAGCTCGATGGATTCGCCGGCGGCGCCGGATCGGTTGTCACCCATCCCGAATCCGCCGTTGCCACCTGATCGGTGGGGCGAGTGGTGGTAAGAGAGCAGGGTCGTCACCTGGGGGTCGGCGACCAGCACGATGTCGCCGCCGTGGCCGCCGTTGCCGCCGTCGGGTCCGGCGAGCGGCTTGAACTTCTCACGGCGAACCGACACACATCCATTGCCGCCCTTACCCGCACGAAGGTGCAGGGTGACGCGGTCGACGAAAGTGACCATGCGCTTTCTCCTGTCTTCGGATGCTTATCGGGGCCGGATGACGGGAAGGGGCGAGCCGAAGCCCGCCCCTTCCGAAAACTGATGTCAGCTGCAGATCACTCCGCGGCGGCCACCACGTTGACGACCTTGCGGCCGCCCTTGGTGCCGAACTCGACAGCGCCGGCCGACAGCGCGAACAGCGTGTCGTCGCCGCCGCGACCAACGTTCGCGCCGGGGTGGAAGTGCGTGCCGCGCTGACGAACGAGGATCTCGCCGGCGTTGACGACCTGGCCGCCGAAACGCTTCACGCCCAGTCGCTGGGCGTTGGAGTCACGACCGTTACGGGTAGAGCTAGCGCCCTTTTTGTGTGCCATTGCTGCGCCTTCCTGGGACTTACTTGATTCCGGTGACCTTGACGCGCGTGAGGTCCTGGCGGTGCCCCTGGCGCTTCTTGTAGCCGGTCTTGTTCTTGAACTTCTGAATGACGATCTTCGGACCGCGCTCTTCGCCGAGAACTTCGGCGGTCACGCTGACCTTGGAAAGCCTCGCAGCGTCGGTCGTGACGGTGTCGCCGTCCACGAGCAGCACGGCCGGAAGCTCGACCTTGTCGCCGATCTTGGCGGCGAGACGGTCGAGAACGACGATCGAGCCGACCGAAACCTTCTCCTGCCGGCCGCCGGCGCGCACTACTGCGTAAACCACTTCACACCTGTTTCTTCTGGGAGCACAGCGCTCCGGTCTGTCTGAGGGGTCATCCGTAGGGGATGACCGCTGCGGTGCGGAACCGAGGCCCTGACGTGCCGCCGTCCGGAACGCGGCACACGACGCACCAAAGGAATACTTTACCCGATGCGGCGGCGTAGTCGCAAAGCGGCCCTCATCGCCGACGACCTCAGTCGGCCAGCACCTATGATCGGCGCGTGACGATTCTGATCGACGACCCCCGCTGGCCGGCGCACGGCCGGTTGTGGTCGCACCTGATCAGCGACACTGACCTCGCCGAGCTCCATGACTTCGCGGAGCAAAACGACATCCCGCGCCGCGGTTTCGACCGTGATCACTACGACGTTCCCGCCGAGGCGCACGCGAGGCTCGTGGCGGCCGGAGCGCGGCCCGTCGACGGTCACACGCTGGTTCGCGCGCTCATCGCGTCGGGGCTGCGTGTGACGGCACGTGAGCGCCGTCAGGGCACGTAGGGACGACGGTCAGGACTCGTCGTCCGACCCTGCTGGCGTCGCAGAAACGGGAGTTCCTGTCAGCGCGGCAGTCGTCACACGACGCCGCCCGCGTCCCTGGCCGGGGGCCTTCGGCTCGGGTAGGGCGTTGAGCACAGAATCCAGGAGCAGTTCCTTCTCGGACTTGGGCTTCTCGGCTTCTGCCTTCTTCTTGCGACGCTTGGGCTTCTCGGGGGCCGGCTCACTCGCCTCCTGAACCGCCGCCACAACGACTTCCTCGACGGCCGCCGCATCGACGGGGGCGTGAATCGTGGATGCCGCGATCTGCGCGAGGGCCGACTTCACGCCCTCTGTGATGACGTGCGTGCCGTTGCCCGCCTGAGACGACGACGAGGAAGAGGACGAACCGTTCCCGGAAGCCGCGCCTCGGCTCCGACGCGGCGAACCATTGCCGGAAGCCGCGGTGCGGTGCTTGACGACAGGATCGTGATGAACGATGACCCCTCGACCCGCGCAGACCTCGCACGGTTCACTGAAGGTCTCCAGCAAGCCGAGGCCGAGCTTCTTTCGGGTCATCTGGACGAGGCCAAGGGACGTGACCTCAGCCACCTGGTGCTTCGTCCGATCCCGACTCAGACATTCCACCAGGCGACGTAGCACCAGGTCGCGGTTCGATTCGAGCACCATGTCGATGAAGTCGACAACGATGATGCCACCGATGTCGCGCAGCCTCAGCTGACGAACGATCTCCTCAGCGGCTTCAAGGTTGTTCTTGGTCACTGTCTCTTCAAGATTGCCGCCGGAGCCGACGAACTTTCCTGTGTTGACGTCGATGACCGTCATCGCCTCGGTGCGGTCGATCACGAGCGAACCGCCCGAGGGGAGCCACACCTTTCGGTCCAGCGCCTTCTCGATCTGCTCCGTGATCCGGAATTCATCGAACGGATCGGCGTCACCCTCGTAAGCCGACACACGCTCGAGCAGGTCGGGCGCGACACCTTCGAGGTAGCGCGAAATGGTGTGCAGGGCATCTTCACCCTGGATGAGCATCCGCGAGAAGTCCTCGTTGAACACGTCACGGACGATCTTGACCAGCAGGTCGGGTTCGGAGTGCAGCAGCGCCGGAGCACCGGTGGTCTCGACCTGGCGGTTGATGTGCTCCCACTGCGCGGTCAAGCGCTGCACGTCACGCGTCAGCTGATCTTCGGTGGCCCCTTCGGCCGCGGTGCGCACGATGACGCCCGATGACTCGGGGAGAACCTCCTTGAGGATCTTCTTCAGCCGCGCGCGCTCGGTGTCGGGGAGCTTGCGGGAAATGCCGTTCATCGCGCCGCCGGGCACGTAGACCAGGTAGCGGCCCGGCAGGGAGATCTGGCTCGTGAGACGGGCGCCCTTGTGCCCGACCGGATCCTTCGTCACCTGAACGAGAACCTTGTCGCCCGACTTCAGCGCAAGCTCGATGCGTCGCGGCTGGTTGCCGGTCTCGACCGAGTCCCAGTCCACCTCGCCGGAGTAGAGCACCGCATTGCGGCCCCGACCGATGTCAACGAAGGCTGCCTCCATGCTGGGGAGCACATTCTGGACGCGCCCGAGGTAGACGTTGCCGATGAGGGAAGCATCCTGACTGCGAGCAACGTAGTGCTCGACGAGCACGTTGTCTTCGAGCACCCCGATCTGGACCCGTCCGTTCTTCGAACGCACAACCATCACGCGGTCGACGGCTTCGCGGCGCGCCAAGAACTCGGCTTCGGTTACGACGGTGCGGCGGCGGCCAGCTTCGCGCCCGTCACGACGGCGCTGCTTCTTGGCTTCGAGACGGGTCGACCCCTTGATCCGCTGCGGCTCGGTGATCACTTCAGCCTGACGCTGACGCGGTCCGTTAGACCTGTTGTCCTCGCGGGACTCTCCGCCACCGCGGCGACGGTTGCGGCGCCGCGATGACCCGGAGGGCTCGGAGTCGTCAGGCTCGTCCTCGGGAAGTGCGGGAAGAGGCGTGATCTCGGGCGCATAGAACATCAGCGCCGTCGATACCGACGACACGAAGTTCTCGGGCAGCAGCCCCAGACTGACGGCAGTGGGCGGGCCCGCCGGCTCGTCGGCCGCCTGAGCCTCGTCGTTGCTGTCCGGCTCGGCGGGAGTCTCAGCCTCGTCGCTCTCCGACTCGGCAGCTGACTGCTCCGGTGCCGCACCATCGTGCTGCGGCTCGGATGCTGCGGCGTTCTCGTCACTGGCGGAGTCGATCTGCTCGTCAGCAGGTGCAGCATCCTCGACCTCGGTGTCCGGTGCTGCCGGCTGCTCCGCGTCGACCGCGCCCTCCGGCGTCTCAGCCTCGGGAACGGCAGCCGGATCGTGTTCAGCCGGCGCCGACTCCGTCGACTCGTCTTGCGAGGCAGTCTGCTCCTCGGTCTCGGCGGCGATGGAGGACTCGGTCAGGTCGTCTCGTGTGCCTTCCGTGTCGGCATCGATCGTGTTCTGTACATCGTTCTCATCGCCCATGTCGGCGTACTCCTTGCCGAGCGACCCCGCGCGTCGCCCGACGACATCTCCGCGACCCGGAGGTCGCTCATCAACTCGGTGTGCAGCAGGCTCGAAGCTCACGCTGCGACGGGCAGCCATTGCCCGGAAGTCTGTGACGACATGTCGCGCGGCGCGGCCGCGGACTCGTCCCGGCAATTATCGCACTATCGGAGCACAAACACTCCATTGGTTCGGATGACCCGCGCTTTTCAGGCGTCTCCTAAGAAGACGGATGCCAGAATTGACGCATGCCCGCAGCATCCGCTCGTCGACCCATCGGCCTTGCCGTCTGGCTCATCCTCGCCGGTGTCATCGGTTGGTACGCCGCGTTCAGCCTGACCGTCGAGCGATTCCACCTTCTGGCAGACCCGGATGCGACAGCGTCCTGCGACTTCAGCATCCTGGTGCAGTGCACGGCGAATCTGCAGTCGTGGCAGGGAAGTGTCTTCGGCTTCCCCAACCCGATCCTCGGGCTCGCCGGCTGGGTGGCACCGATCGTCGTGGGAGCCGCGCTGCTGGCCGGCGCACGCTTTGCCCGCTGGTTCTGGCTGCTTTTCTGGGCAGGGATGCTGTTCGCGTTCGGTTTCGTGATCTGGCTCATCAGCCAGAGCCTGTTCGTTCTCGGCACCCTGTGCCCCTGGTGTATGGTCACGTGGAGCGTGACGATTCCGACGTTCTACGCCGTCACCGTCCACGCCATGCGCTCGGGCGCCTTTGGAACATCGCCCGGCCTGCTGCGGTTCTCGCGCGGTCTCATGAGGTGGGTACCGCTGGCGACAATCGTGAGTTACGGCATCATCGTCATCGTCGCGCAGCTGGCACCGACACGGGCTCTGACCAACATCTTCGGTCTCTAGAATCACACCGCACCGCTGGACGGGTCGGGGCGCGCAGGCCTAACGTGGCGCCATGAATCGGCGCGTCAGCACTGGAGTCATGGCGATGCTCCTCGTTGTCGCGTGCGCACCGTTGACGTCATGCCTGAGCGCTCCATCCACGGTGTGCGTCCCGACCCTGACCGTCGATCCCGACAACCCGAGGCCAGGCAGAATCGTGACAGTCTCTACCACGGATGCTTGCCCCCTCCCCGCCGGCGCGGAGCTGACCGTGCGAATCCAGCCGGTCGGCGAGACGATTCCGCTCGCGCAAGCGCGTGTCACGCCGGACCCGGACGGGTCGTTCGCGGTGTCCATCACTGTCCCACCGACGATCCGCCCGGGGCAGGCCGTAGCGTCGATCTCGAACTACTGGGACATCGCAACGTGTCCCGAGGGCGCGTCGTGCGCCTCGGCGGCGGTCGAATTCACCGTCGCACCATGACGAATCCCATGGATCCCTCTGAGCAGCGCCGCCGAGTCGTCAACCAAACCAGATCTCGAGCTCGCGCGCGGCGGACTCGGGGCTGTCAGAGCCGTGGACGAGGTTCTGCTGGACTGCCAGCCCCCAGTCGCGGCCGAAGTCGCCGCGAATCGTTCCCGGCGCTGCCGTCGTGGGCTCGGTGGTGCCTGCCAAAGACCGGAAGCCTTCGATCACCCGATTGCCGGCGAGACGAATGGCCACCGACGGACCGGACATCATGAACTCGAGAAGGGGCTCATAGAACGGCTTCCCGGCGTGCTCGGCGTAGTGCTTCTCGAGCCGATCGCGGTCGGGTTCGACCAAACGGATGTCGACGAGGGCGTATCCCTTCGCTTCGATGCGCGCGAGGATCGAGCCGGTCAGGCCCCTCGCTACACCGTCGGGCTTCACCAGAACGAGGGTCTCTTCGGTCGACATCGTTATTCTCCGTTCGAGGGTTCGGGGGGTGCCGCGCGTCGGGCGTTGCGAGCATCGAGAGATGCCCCTTTGATCGTCGCATACGCCCACATACCACCGAAAATGATCGCGACGACGACGAGGGCCGGCACCAGAAAGCCGCCGAGCAGAACGACCACCTGAAGAGCCCAGCCCACCGCGATTGCCCAGTAGTGGCGGAGGAGTCCAGCTATGACGACCATCACCAGTGCAAGCACGGACCCGGCAACGATCCCCCACCACGGCTCGATCCCGTCGGGCAGCACACGAAGGCCGTAGACGACAAGGCCGCCGAGGAACACGATGATCGACTCGAAGCCGAGAACGACCGACCCGAGGGACTCGCGAGCACCGCGGGTGCGGCGGGGCGCCGCGGGCTCGTCCGCGCTCACGCGCCTGACCCCGCTTTCCACTCATTGTCTGCCGAGAGCGTGATCGCTTCGCCGGCGAGGACTACCGAGCCGGTGATGATGACGGCGCGCCGCGGCGCTGCGCTCGCCCACGACCGTGCAGCCTCGGCAGCAGATTCCAGCTCGGGGAAGACGGCTGCGGGAAGACCTCGGGCTTCGAGCAGATCGGCTAGCGCATCGGCATCCGTTGCGCGGTCCGAGTCGGGCGCGGTGACGAAGAACTCTGCGGCTACCTCACTCAGTGCAGTGACGATACCGTCGGCGTCCTTGTCCGAGAGGATGCCGACGACCACTCCCCACTCGTCGAAGTCGAAGGATTCGCCGAGTGCCTGGGCGAGAGCTCGCGCGCCGTGGGGGTTGTGTGCAGCATCCACGAGCACAGTCGGGTCCGTTCCGACGAGTTGGAGCCGCCCCGGAGACGTGACACTGGACAGACCTTCCACGAGCACATCAGAAGCGATGGGCTGCTGCCCGCCGCCGATCAGGGCCTCTACAGCCGCGATGGCGAGGGCTGCGTTGAAACCCTGGTGCGATCCGTACAGCGGAAGATAAAGATCGGGGTACTCGCCGGCCAGCCCGCGGACCGAAATCAGCTGACCGCCGACGGCGAGGGCAGACTTCTGCAGCGCGAACTGGTCGCCTTCGATAGCAAACGTCGCGTCTCGTCGTCCGGACTGTCCGCGCAGGACCGCCTCAGCTGACGGCGCCTGCCGGGCAGAAACGACAGCCGCAGCCTCCTTGATGATCCCAGCCTTCACGGTGGCGATCTGCTCGATCGTGTCGCCCAGCCGCGCGGCATGGTCCAGGTCGATGGGCGCGAACACGGCGACATCGCCATCGGCAGTGTTCGTGGAGTCCCACAGTCCGCCCATCCCGACCTCGAGCACCAGCACATCGACGGGCGCGTCAGCGCACACGACGAAGGCCAGCACCGTCAGCAGCTCGAAGAAGGTGAGTTCCGCATCACCGGATGCCGTGAGTTCGGCATCCACGAGATCGATGAAGGGTGCGATCTCGTCCCAGGCCGCCACGAGGGCCTCGTCGGTCACCGGCTCGCCGTCGATGAGGATGCGCTCGGTGAATCGCTCGAGATGCGGGCTCGTGAACATTCCGGTGCGCAGCCCGTGGGCACGGATGAGACTCTCGATGATGCGGCTCGTGGAGGTCTTGCCATTCGTTCCGGTGACGTGCACGACCCGGTACGTGCGCTGTGGGTTGTCGAGGTAGTCCAGCAGCTTCTGCGTGCGCTCGATCCGCGGTTGCACCCACTGCTCTCCCTGGCGGGTCAGCAGGATGTCGTAGACGGCGTCTGCGCGCTCTCGCTCGTTCATGCTGCTCCTCCGATGCGCTCGACCACGACCATGAACGAACCGCGGTTCGCGTAGGTTCCTTTCGCGACGTTCACACCGTGCCCGCGCGCGGCGACGGCAGAGAACGTGTTCACGCCGCCGGCATCGGCCGGGTCGAGCTCCCCCGCGATCAGCACCCGCGCGTCGACGGCGAGCGTCTCCCCCGCAACGTCGGCAGCCTCGAACGCGGACTGGACCGCGTGGCCGTCATCCGCGTTCTGGAAGAGCAGCCGAAGTCGGATGCGGTCGCTGACGTCGAATCCCGCAGCCTTACGCGTGTCTTGAACAGCCCGGATGACGTCGCGCGCCAGCCCTTCGGCCTCCAGTTCCGGCGTGGTGGTCGTGTCGAGCAGCACGAACCCTCCGGCCGCGAGAAGCGCGATCGCGGTGCCCTCGGCTACTCCCCCGGCTTCGAGGGTGAGTTCGTACTCGCCGGGCTCGAGCGTGATCCCGTCGACGACGACCACGCCATCTTCTTCGCTCCAGAGGCCGGCTCGTGCGCCGGCGATGACGTGCTGCACCTGCTTGCCAAGGCGCGGGCCCGCAGCCCGCGCGTTGACCGCGAGCCGCTGGCTGATGCCGTAGTACTCGGCCAGGCCTTCCGTGAGCTCGACGAGTTCGACGCTCTTGACGTTCAGCTCGTCGCGCAGGATCCCCTCGAATTGGCCGAGGGCCGCGGCATCGGTCACAGCCACCGTGAGGCGCGAGAGCGGCAGGCGCACGCGCTTGCCCTCCTTCTTGCGCAGCGCGTTCGCGACGCTGGATACCTCGCGGACGGCATCCATCGCGGTGCGGATGTCGGCAGCGGGCGCGAAGGATGCCGCATCCGGCCAGTCCTGCAGGTGGACGCTGCGTCCGCCGGTGAGCCCCTGCCAGACGCGCTCTGCGACGAGCGGGATCAACGGCGCAGCCACGCGAGTGAGGGTCTCGAGGACCGTGTACAGGGTGTCGAACGCCTCGCGGGAACGCGGGTCGTCGGTGACGCCCTCCCAGAATCGGTCGCGCGAACGGCGGATGTACCAGTTGGTGAGCGCCTCGGCGAAATCGCGGAGCTTCTCGGCAGCGCTCGTCGAGTCCAGTACCTCGAGGTCGGCAGCGACACCGGCAACCAGGTCTCCAAGAAGCGCCAGGATGTAGCGGTCGAGCACATCGGTCGAGTCGGTGCGCCACGACGCCTCGTAGCCGGCGCCATTGGGACCGGCAGCGGCGTTGGCGTAGGTGGCGAAGAAGTACCAGGCGTTCCACAGCGGCAGCAGGAACTCGCGGACTCCCGCACGGATGCCTTCCTCGGTGACGACGAGGTTGCCGCCGCGCAGCACCGAGCTCGACATGAGGAACCAGCGCATCGCGTCCGACCCATCGCGGTCGAAGACCTCCGATACATCGGGGTAGTTGCGCAACGACTTCGACATCTTCTGCCCGTCCGAACCCAGCACGATGCCGTGACAGGACACGCCGGTGAAGGCCGGGCGGTCGAACAGGGCACCCGAGAGCACGTGCATGACGTAGAACCAGCCGCGGGTCTGACCGATGTACTCGACGATGAAGTCGGCGGGCGCGTGCTCATCGAACCAGTCGTGGTTCTCGAACGGGTAGTGCACCTGCGCGTAGGGCATCGACCCCGAGTCGAACCACACATCGAAGACATCCTCGATGCGGCGCATCATCGACTGACCGGTGGGGTCGTCGGGGTTCGGGCGCGTGAGGTCGTCGATGTACGGCCGGTGCAGGTCGACCTCTCCTGCCTCGTTTCGTGGGAGTGTGCCGAAGTCCCGCTCGAGCTCCTCGAGCGACCCGTACGCATCGACGCGCGGGTATTCGGGGTTGTCGCTCTTCCAGACCGGGATGGGAGAGCCCCAATAGCGGTTGCGGCTGATCGACCAGTCGCGCGCGCCCTCGAGCCACTTGCCGAACTGGCCGTGCTTGACATTCTCGGGAGCCCAGGTGATCTGCTCGTTGAGTTCGATCAGGCGATCCTTGATCTCGGTCACGCGCACGAACCAACTCGAGACTGCCTTGTAGATGAGGGGGTTCCGGCACCGCCAGCAGTGAGGGTAGGAGTGCTCGTAGCTGGCCTCGCGCAGCAACCGGCCGCCGTCGCGCAGCAGGCGGATGAGGGGACGGTTGGCGTCCATCCACAGCTGCCCGGCGACATCCGTCACCTGCGGCAGGAAGCGACCACCCTCGTCGAGCGAGAGAATCGTCGGGATGCCGGCAGCCTCCGAAACCCGCTGGTCATCCTCACCATAGGCCGGGGCCTGGTGGACGATGCCGGTGCCGTCGCTGGTCGTGACGTAATCGTCGACGAGGATCTGCCACGCGTTCTGGGTGCCCCAGGTCTCGGCATCCGCGTAGTAGTCGAAGAGCCTGTCGTACGAGACGCCCGCGAGCTCCGAACCCAGGATGCTGCGGGAGACAGCGGCACGGGCTTCTTCTGGGCTCTCGTACCCCAGGTCCTTCGCGTAGCCGGCGAGCAGGTCTTCGGCGAGCAGGTACTCGTGCGCCATCGTCTCGACCGCGTCGTCAGCCGCTCCCCCAGGCGTACGGTGGACGTCCGCCGCACCGTTCGGGCCACCGGGCAGGACGACGTAACGGATGTCGGGACCCACCGCGAGCGCGAGGTTTGTCGGCAGGGTCCACGGCGTCGTCGTCCACGCGAGTGCGCGGACAGCGGTGAGTCCGAGGGCCTCAGCCTTCGCGCCGACCAGCGGGAAGGTCACGGTGACTGAGGGGTCTTGGCGCATCTTGTAGACGTCGTCGTCCATGCGCAGCTCGTGGCTCGAGAGCGGGGTCTCGTCGCGCCAGCAATACGGCAGCACGCGGTAGCCCTCGTACGCGAGCCCCTTGTCGTAGAGGCTCTTGAAAGCCCAGAGCACGGACTCCATGTATCCGACATCGAGCGTCTTGTAGCCGCGTTCGAAGTCGACCCACCGAGCCTGCCGGGTGACGTAGTCCTCCCACTCGCGGGTGTAGGTCAGCACGGATTCGCGGGCCTTCGCGTTGAACGCGGCGATCCCCATCTGTTCGATCTCGGCCTTCTCGGTGATGCCGAGCTGCTTCATGGCCTCGAGCTCGGCGGGCAGGCCGTGCGTGTCCCATCCAAAGACGCGGTCGACCTTCTTGCCGCGCATGGTCTGGAATCGCGGGAAGAGGTCCTTCGCGTAGCCCGTGAGAAGGTGCCCGTAGTGCGGGAGTCCGTTCGCGAACGGCGGGCCGTCGTAGAAGACCCACTCCTGTGCGCCGTCGCGCTGCTCGATCGACGCACGGAAGGTGTCGTCCTGCTTCCAGAACGCGAGCACGTCGCGCTCAATCGCAGGAAAGCGCGGGCTCGGCGAAACGTCAGCGGCGGGGCCGAAGGCGGAGGGGCGGGGGTAGCTCATGTCATCTCGCAGTGGTCACGGACATCATCTGCCGGGACGACTCTCGCGAGCCGCGGTACCACCCTGCGTGCCGGTCCGGTCTGCGTCCGGTCCAGCCCCTCTCACTGCGGCTGTGACGGGCCTGACCCGCTCGGTTCTACTGAGCCCCTCGCGGGACCGTTCTTCCGAGAGCTCCCCGGTGATGGCCGGATCGGTGCTGATTGCTCGATTCTAGCGGCGCCTAGGGTGGATGCGTGCCTCGCTCTCGATCCGATGAACCGCTGGCTCCGCGCGTCAGCAGCCCCGACCTTCCGGCGAGTCTCGAATCGGTTGCGGCGATCGATCGTCACGATGACCTTCTCGGCGTGCGTGTGGGTGCGCTTCGCGGCGAGGTAGACGGCTCGTTCGCGAGAATCGCGGAGTGTGAGATTCCGGATGTCGACCTCGACTCCCTGACTCTCGCCGGCGCCTCGGTGCGTGATGTTCTCATCAGTGGCATCCGTGCGACGCGGCTGATCGCACCCAACAGCGCCTGGCGCACCGTGACGATTAACGGAGGGCGACTCGCGACTCTCGAACTCAGCGGCGCCGAGCTCGACGGCGTCGAGTTCCGTGGAATGCGCATCGACTACGCGAACCTCAGCATGTCTACCGTGACCGATGTTCGATTCGTGGACTGCCGGTTCGGTTCTCTGGACCTCCCTGAGGCAGCGCTCACCCGTGTCACCTTCGAGGGATGTCACGCCGATGAGGTCGACTCTCGGGGCTTGCGTTCGCAGCACCTCGACCTCCGAGGGCTCGAGGCGCTGTCGTTCACCAGTCCGGCAGGACTGAGCGGCGCGACGCTCACGACGCGGCAGGTCGAGCAGCACTCGACGCCCCTGGCCATGGCTCTCGGCATCCGGGTCCTCGAGTGATTCCCCAGCCGGCGACTGCCTTCTCGGGCATACAGACGGCTCGGCTCGGGTTGCGAGAGCTCACGCCGCAGGATCATTCGGCGTTGCATCGTGTGCTCGGCGACGAGGTCGCGATGAGCGCGTACGAGCATGGTTTCTCTCCGGCGGAGACGGCCACCTGGATCGAGGGCCAACTCCGCCGCTATCGCGACGACGGGTTCGGGCTGTGGGCCGTGACGGATGCGGAGACCGACGAGGTCATCGGGGACTGCGGTCTCACCGTTCAGCGCACTGCAACGGCAGAGGTCGTCGAGGTCGGATATCACCTCCTGCGGCAGCGGTGGGGTCTCGGATATGCCACGGAGGCTGCATCCGCATGCCTGGATTGGGGCTTCGCGAACGTCGTTGTGCCGGAGATCTACGCGATAGTGCGCGATACGAACCTCGCGTCGATGAACGTCGCGATCCGGCTCGGGATGACGGTCCGCGAGCGTTTCGTCAAGCACTACCGCGACATCGACATGCCGCACCTGGCTTTCGCGATCTCGCGCGCGGCCTGGCGCTCTCGGCATCCGTCGCCCTGACTCGGCCATTCCGGAGGGCGTGACCACTCGGGAGGACCAGGTACGCCACTTGGGCCCTCCCGATCGCGCATCGCCTCCCGAGTGAACCCGGTTTGCGACAGCCCTAACCAGCCGGATGCCTAGCGCGGACGACGGTGGAGGCCTGCCGCGACGGCAGCCATGACAAGCGCCTGTACCTCCGGCCAGTTGTCGACGACCTGCCGGTAACCCACCCGGATGACGTGATAGCCACGCAGACGCAGTTCGGCGTCGTGCCGATTGTCACTGTCCCGTTGTGCGCCAACATGGGACCCGCCATCGATCTGGAGAACGAGCCTGTCGCCGATGAGCAGATCGACACGGTGGCCGGCGATCCAGATCTGCGGACGCAGCGGGAGCCCGAGCCACCTCAACCGCACGACGGCGATCGTCTCGAGCCCTGAATCCGACCAAGGCGTTACCTGATCGAGAAGTCGAGAGGCCGGCTCTGGGAGTGGGAGGTTTCGCAGCCGATCAATGTCTGCTCGCCCCGTGCGCAGCGCAGATTCCCAGATGGCCAGCGCCGCGTCATCCGGTTGGCACAGGGCGACCTGAACCAGCATGTTCTCGATCTCATCTTCCAAGGAGCCGGGTGGTCGAGGCACGAGTGGCGTCCGCCAGTGCGTTACCGCGCCGGGCAGCCCCACATGACCGGCGTGGGATGGAGCGGCAACATGCCACTCCGGCTCTTTGAGAACCCAGAGCCCGCGGCGGCGCGCGAGCGAGATGCAGGTGATTACCACGCCCTCCCCCGCGGCACGGATGAGCTCGGGATCGGCGGTCGGCACGGCAACCCACCCTCGCCGCGGCCGGATGAGAACGCCCGAGCGGAGGGCATCAGTGAGGCGTCGCGACGAGACGCGCCGAGCTCTGAGCCACGACGACGGTATGACACCCCCGTGAGTCGCGACGAACGCGCTGAGATCCATC
>NZ_DBHD01000221.1:0-11717 GCF_002296025.1 Microbacterium sp. UBA837 | reverse complement strand
GAGGCAGCGATCGCCCCCGGTCCGAAGGATTTCGACTTCAACATCCAGCAGTACACGATCACCGACGAGCGCAAGCAGGCAGTCGATTTCTCGTCCCCGTACTACTCGGCGGCCCAGGCTGTCGTGGCGATCGAGGGCGGACCGGCAGAGGGTGTCACCGACATCGATGGGCTGAAGTCCCTCGTCTTCGGCGCGATGTCGGGCTCGACCAGCGCGCAGACGATCGATGCGGTAGTTCAGCCCGACACGGCGACCCAGCTCTACTCGTCCAACGAGGATGCCGTCGCAGCCCTCAAGGCCGGGCAGATCGACGCGTTCGTGATCGACCTGCCGACGGCGTTCCTTGCCACGTCGCAGTACATCGAGAACTCCTTCATCGTCGGCCAGCTGCCCCTGGGCGGAATCGCCGATGAGTGGGGCGTTGTGCTGGCGAAGGACTCACCGCTGACGGCATCCGTGTCGGAAGCGATTGACGAGCTGCGCGCCGACGGCACGCTCCAGCAGATCACCGACCAGTGGCTGGATGCCGAGCAGGGCGTTCCGATCCTGCAGTGACCGCTCCCGCCCCTGCTGCCGCGGACGGCCCGCCGCCGCTGAGCGCCCTCGAGCTCGACCGCCGCGCCTATCGGCGCCGGCGGTCGCAGCGCTCTGTGCTCGTTGCGGTCGCGTCGACCGTGGTGTTCGGCGCGGTCGTCTGGCTCACTGTCATCCAGACGCCGGGGTGGTCGGCGGTACAAGAGGCCTTTTTCAATCCGCGGATCGCGATCGAGGCGCTCCCGAAGATCTGGGACGGATTCCTCCTGAACCTGCAGGTGCTGGGTCTGTCGGTCATCACGGTGAGCGTTGTCGCGTTGACTGTCGCGGTGCTCCGCACCCTGCGCGGACCGGTGTTCTTCCCGCTGCGGGTGCTCGCGGCCGGCTACACCGACCTGTTCCGCGGCTTCCCGTTCATCATCGTGCTCTACCTGGTAGGGTTCGGCATCCCCACGATCATGGATCAGCGCATCCCGCCGGTTGTCCTCGGGGTGATCGCGGTCACCCTCACCTACTCGGCATACGTTGCTGAAGTCATCCGTGCCGGTATCGAGGCCGTGCATCCGTCACAGCGGCTCGCCGCCCGTGCCCTCGGGCTCGGCCACGTGCAGACGCTTCGGCATGTCGTGCTGCCGCAGGCGCTACGCAAGATGACACCGCCGCTGATGAACGACTTCATCTCGATGCAGAAGGATGTCGGGCTGATCTCTATTCTCGGAGCCGTGGATGCCGTCGCGGCCGCCCGCTCGGAGGTGTCCCTCACCTACAACTTCACGCCCTATGTCGTCGCGGGCATCCTGTTCGTCCTGCTCGCCATCCCGACGATCCGGGTGGCCGACTGGTACACGGCGAAGCTGCAGCGTCGCGAGCAGGCGGGATCGGTCCTGTGAGCGCCGTGCTGAGGGCTGAGGGCCTGTGGAAGAGATTCGGCGACCAGCCCGTCTTGCGCGGCGTATCGCTCGAGCTCTCGCGTCACGAGGTCGTCGCGGTGATCGGTTCGAGTGGATCGGGTAAGTCAACGTTGCTGAGGTGCCTGAATCTGCTCGAGAGCATCGACGATGGCCGCATCCTGCTCGGTGACGATGACATCTCGGATCCGCGCGTCGATGCCGACCGGGTGCGTTCACGGCTGGGTACCGTCTTCCAGAGCTACAACCTGTTCCCGCACCTGAGCCTGCTCGATAACGTCACCCTCGCTTCCCGGGTCGTGCGACGGATTCCGCGCCGCGACACCGAAGAACGAGGAAAGGTGCTACTCGATCGGGTGGGGCTCGGAGCATTCGCGGACGAGCATCCCGACCGGCTCTCCGGCGGCCAACAGCAGCGCGCGGCGCTTGCGCGGGCCATCGCAACCGACCCCGAGGTGCTGCTACTCGACGAGATCACCTCGGCGCTGGATCCGGAGCTCGTCGGCGAGGTGCTCGGCCTCGTCCGTCAGCTCGCCGAGGAGGGTTCCACCATTCTGATGGCCACACACGAGATGGCCTTCGCGCGCGATGTCGCGCATCGCGTGCTGTTCCTCGACGAGGGACGCGTGCTCGAGGAGGGCACCCCAGCCCAGGTGTTCGGCGCGCCGCGCGAGGACCGAACGAGAGAGTTTCTGGCACGATTTCGTGCGTGAGGCGGGTAGCCGTTGGGCCACCCGCCTCACGCGCCGCTCTTATCAGGGGCGCTGACCACCGCCTCCGCCACCGCCCATTCCTCCGCCGCCCATACCGCCGCCCATACCGCCCGAGAGCGCGGTTCCGGTCTGAGCCGAGACCGTGGTGCTGCCGGTGCTGAAGGTATACGTGGCGCCGCTTGCGACATCCGCCGAGCTGAACACGACAGTTTCGAACTGCTTGGGCGAGGTCACCTCGGCGAGCACGGTGCCGCTGGAGTCGGTGATCGTGACGGTCGTGCCGGCTGAGCCGGAGACGGATGCCGCGACCCACGACTGGGACGACGTCGAGTCGGGTGTCTCGGCCATGCCCGAGCTTCCCAGCGCCAGCACCGTGCCGCCGGTGACCTCGATGCCACCGTTGGAGTCGAGCGCCCCGTTCCCGCTGTTCGTCGGACCGAAGACGACGGTCTGTCCGCCCGAGATCACGATCGTGCCGTTGGAATCCAGGCCGTCACCGTCGGCATCGATCGTCACGATGCCGCCCGAGATTGTGAGCGTCTCGCCTGAGTTCTGCATCCCGCCGCCACCCATGCCGCCGCTCGAGCTGCCGCTGGCGGCATTGAGACCGTCATCGCTCGCGGTGACGTCGACCGTGCCCCCCGAGATAGCAATGTCGGCTCCTTCGATCCCTTCGTAAGATTCAGTCACCGTCACTTCGCCAGATCGGATCTCCACGGTCTGCTCCGCGTGAATGCCGTCATCACCCGTCGACAGGGTGACATCGGCGCCACCGATGCCGACCGATCCGTCGCTGTGTACGGCGTCATCGGCTGCGTCGACGTTCACCGTGCCCTCGTCCAGGGCGACGACCACGCCGGCGGTGATCCCCTTCGGATCGGCGTCCGCCGACAGCGCGGCGTCTGCGCCTCGGCCCGCCTCGATCGTGACGGTTCCGCCGGTGACGACGGCGTCGGTGGCAGCGGCAATCCCGTCGTCACCAGCGGTGACCTGGACTGTCCCATCGGCGATGAGCACGTAGCCGCGCGTAGCATCGTCATCCTGATCGCTCTTCAGACCATCCCCGCCCGCGGTCACGGTGACCGTGCCGCCCTCGATCACGAGTGCGTCCTTGCCGCGCAGGCCATCGTCGATGGCGTCGACCTCGATCGTTCCCGACAGGATCACGAGGTCGTCGGTGCTGGTGATGCCGTCATTGCCGTTGCCGTCCACCGTGAGCGTGCCGTCGCCCGAAATCGTGAGGTCTGTGGCGGCGTAGATCGCGGCGTTCGCTTCCGCCTCATCGGCATAGCTGGATGTGTCTGAGACGGCGTTGGTCGTCCCGGACTCCAGGTAGATCGCGACGTCGTCAGCGGTCTGCACATCGATCGCTGCGCCGGATGTGTTCTCGATTGTCGCGCCGTCGAGAATCAGCACGACCAGCGCATCGTCAGGTGCGGCCACGATCACGGATCCCGCGAGATCCCCGCTGAGTCGATAGACGCCGGCAGCGGTGATCGTGACCGTGGAACCATCGATCGCGACAGCGTCCGATGAGCTGGATTCCGACGAACCGCTCAGGGTGACATCGACGGCGGATGCGGCATCCCACTCATCATCGTTGACGGTCGCGTAGTCCTCGTTGGCGGCAAGCACGGCTTCGGCGGCCAGGTCGGAGTCGACGGTCACGGTGGTCTCGATGACCGCGGTATCAGCCGTGGTCGACTCTGCCGTCGATGTCGTCACGGCGGTGCATCCCGCGAGGACCACACCGGTCACGACAAGGGGGGCGAACAGGAGGGGCTAGGCGGCGGCGCATGATGTCTCCTCTCGTGAGCCGACGGCGAAGGGACCGCGCAGGAGGCGCGACCACTTGTTGCGGGGAAGTTCGGGGTGAAGCGCGGCAAGGCCGGTCGCATACTTGCTCAGCGACACGGGCCGCGCGCCCAGGCGCCACAGGATCCTGTCGACCTCGCTCGCCTGCGACATGGACTTGGTTTCGACGATCGTCATGCCGGGAAGCTCGAAGCCTCCGCCGTCTGGTTCGATCCACTCGCGTGCCGGCTCATCGCGATACACGACGCCGTTACGGATGACGATGCCGGTGTCGCGGAATCCGTAGTAGTCGCCGTTGATCGCGAACACCGCCGAGTTGTCGGCAGCGATCGCCGAGGTGAGTTCGGTGATGTTCTCACCGAACTGATCCTTGGCGAACGCAGACCTCAGATCGGTGGCATCACCGAGCACAACATCGGCGACGTAATACGTGACGGCGTCGGACCCACTCCCGGTATGCACCGTGCTGATCGTGATCGACGTGTCGCCCGACGTGTAGGAGTTGTCGGTGATCACCGCCTCGGTGTCGGTAGCGGCGTCAGTGTCGGTGTCTGTGTCCGTCTCTGTCGCGTTCGATGATGTCCCGTACGAGGCTTCGTAGGCCGAGACATCGGCGATCTCCACGTGCTCGATCAGGAATCGGTCTGCGGCCCACCACGCCCCTCCGCCGGCCGCGAGCACCACGACCAGCCCGCCCGCCATCACTGCCCGCCGCAGCCGACGGCTTTTCCGCGGGAGCGTCACGGCACCCGGTTGTGTCGCACGGGATGCATCGCGTGGAGGGTGGTCGGCGGTCGAGGGTGAATCAGCCATCCTCTATGGGTACGCATCGGGGCTATGCCGACTGTCGGCGCACCCTGTTTCCCACCTGCCGGATGATCAAGCGCTGGGCATGATCCGACCACGAACTGGCTGGGAGTGCTCGTCGACCGTTCGGTCCACGGGGTGGTCAACGGGCGCGGCGGGACTCCTCAGTGGCCGGCGCCGAGTTCCCCCGAGAGTCTGCCGTGGAAGTCGGTAGTCGCCTCGTTCATCCCCTCAAGGATGACGCGCTTGCCGCGCTGCTCGTACTTCGTCACGACGGCATCCAATGCCGCGACAGTCGAGGCATCCCAGATGTGCGAGTTGGACATGTCGATGACAACACGGTCGGGATCGTGGGAGTACTCGAACTGGGTGGTCAGGTCGTTGCTCGAGGCGAAAAAGAGCTCTCCGTCGACGGTGTAGCGCGCCGTCGGAACTGATGCGTCGGCATCCATCTCTCGGCGCACCTGAACGAAGTGCGCGACCCGGCGGGCGAACAGCACCATCGCCGCGAACACACCCACGACCACGCCGATCGCGAGGTTGTGGGTCCACACCGTCACGATGACCGTGATGAGCATGACGGCAGTCTCGCTCTTGGGCATCCGGCGCAGGGTCGACAGGCGGATGCTGTGCCAGTCGAAGGTCGCGACCGAGACGACGATCATGACGGCGACGAGGGCTGCCATCGGAATGACCGCGACGATGTCGCCGAGCACGAGCACCAGGATCAGCAGGAAGACCCCGGCGAGGAACGTCGAGATGCGCGTGCGAGCGCCTGAGGCCTTGACGTTGATCATCGTCTGGCCGATCATCGCGCACCCGCCCATGCCGCCGAAAAGGCCCGACAGGATGTTCGCACCGCCCTGCCCGAACGCTTCGCGCGTCTTGCGGGAGTGCGTATCGGTGATGTCATCGACGAGCTTCGCGGTCATGAGTGACTCGAGCAGGCCGACCACCGCGACCGCGAGCGCGTAGGGAGCGATGATCTGGAGTGTCTCGAGGCTGAAAGGGACGTCCGGGATGAACAGGGTCGGCAGGCTCTCGGGAAGGTCCCCCTGATCGCCGACGGTGGGGATGTTCATGGCGAAGACGACAGCCGCGGCGGTCAACAACACGATCGCCACCAGGGGTGCGGGGACGACCTTCGTCCACAGCGGCATGAGGTACATGATGAGAAGTCCCGCGGAGACCATGGGGTAGACGAGCCAGGGCACATCGATGAGCTGCGGAAACTGCGAGACGAAGATAAGGATCGCGAGCGCGTTCACGAAGCCGACCATGACGCTGCGCGGGATGAAGCGCATGAGCTTGGCCACCCCGAGGGCGGCGAACACGATCTGGATGAGCCCCCCGAGCATCACTGTCGCGATGAGGTAGTCGACGCCGTACTCGCGCGCCACCGGCGCGACCACCAGCGCGATGGCGCCCGTGGCAGCGGTGATCATCGCGGGCCGGCCGCCGAGGAACGCGATAGCCACCGCCATGACGAACGACGAGAACAGGCCCAGGCGCGGATCGACGCCCGCGATGATCGAGAAGGCTATGGCCTCCGGGATCAGCGCGATGGCAACGACAAGCCCCGCAAGCACCTCTCGGGTGAGCAGCCTCGGGCTTCGCAGTGCCTGCAGCACTGTCGGTTCGATGCGGTAGCGGGCAGAGTTCTCGCGCGCAGGGCTGGTATCGGTCACGGCACTCCAGGGGAGATCGGGCGCCCTGGTGTGGCGCCGGGATGGCGGCGACCACCCTACCTGGGAGTGACTGGGCGTCCCTAACTCCGCAGAATCACCCGTACTCCGCATCCGTTCGGCTGGATGCTGCGAGGAACGTGCAAGATTGCGGAGTTCGTGAGGTTTGACTCCGGCGCTCGCGGCCCTCGCAGGGGCGGGCACGCCGTATCCTGATCCTGATTGGGCGTGAGGGGAACGACGGATGACGACAGTCGACGAGGCGGCCCGGCTGGAGGCGATCGACAGCTACGACGTGATCACGTCGCCACCCGCGTCTGAGCTTCAGGGCCTCGTCCGCCTCGCGGCGATGCTGTGCGAGGTGTCGAAAGCCGTCATCAACATCATCGATGATCGCTTCCAACACCAGATCGCGGCAGAGGGGTTCGAACCGGCGGTCTGCGCCCGCACTGATTCGATGTGTGTCGCCGTTCTGACAGAGCAGGCGCCCATCGTGATCTCGGATGCCCGGCAGGACCCGCGATTCCGCGCCAACCCGTTCGTCATGGGTGACATCGCCTGGGTGCGTTTCTACGCATCGAGCCCACTCGTGACACCTGACGGCGCGATCATCGGGACGCTCTGCGTGTTCGACGAGGACGTTCGGGAGCTTGACGACGACACCCGGCGCGGACTGGATGTTCTTGCACGGCAGGTCATCGATGTCCTCGAGCTGCGGCGCATTACCCGCGAGCTCACCGCGACCAATGAGATGCTCACGCAGTTCGCGGGGCAGATCAGCCACGACCTTCGCAATCCGCTGACCGCGTTGACCGGCTTCTTGGAGCTGGCATCCGACAGCCCCGACATCGAGCGGGCACCGCAGGCAGCCCGATCTCTCGCGCACGCCGAATCCGCGGCCGACCGGATGGCCGCGATGATCGCCGGCCTGCTCGAGTATGCGCGCCGTGGGTCGGCGGCGCCGCATCCTCAATCGGTGCGCCTCGACGAGCTGACCGCCGACGTCATCGCTGATCTGGGTGCGCCCATCGCCGCGACGTCTGCCACGATCGCGGTGGATGCCGATCTCGAGGTCTGGGCCGACCGCACGCTCCTGGGGGTTGTTATCCAGAACCTCGTGGCGAACGCGGTGAAGTTCGCAGCGGCCGCGGGCGTCACGCCGCACGTCGAGGTGAGGGGAACGGGAACCGCATCAGGTTCTGTCATCACCGTCGACGACAACGGGCCGGGTGTGCCCCGTGACCTTCGCCGGCGCGTGTTCGATCTGATGGATCGGGGCGACGCCGTGGGCGTCGAGGGACTGGGTCTCGGACTCGCCACCTGCCGCCGCATCATCCAGGCCCACGGCGGCCATGTGATCCTTGAGGACTCGCCGCTCGGCGGCGCGCGGGTGCAGATCACGCTGCCGAACCCGCCCGGCCTGAACTGACGGGCCGACGCGGCGACCGTAGCGCACAGCCGGGGTGTGGAAGCGCTCCCAGACAATTGTCGGCGGCCTTGCCATGACTCCCGATTCCGCTTCCCCCACCGCGCCGCGCCGCGACATCCAGGGCCTGCGCGCGCTTGCCGCCTGGCGGTGCTTGGCGCGCACGCCGTCGGATGGCCCGCCGGGGGATTCGTGGGGGTCGACATCTTCTTCGTGATCTCCGGCTTCCTCATCACGGGGATGCTGCTCTCCGAGATCAGCCGTCGTGGCCGCGTGTCGCTGGGGGGTTCTACGCGCGCCGGGCCCGTCGCATCCTTCCCGCTGCGCTCGTCACCCTGGGCGCGGTAGTCGGTGCCGCCTTTGCGCTTTTCAACACCGTTCGCGCAGACCAGACACTGTGGGATGCCACCAGTGCTGCGCTGCTGGTCTCGAACTGGCGCTTCGCCGCCCAGGGAACCGACTACTTTCACGCCGCCGACGCCGTGTCGCCGCTGCAGAACTTCTGGTCCTTGTCGGTGGAGGAGCAGTTCTACCTCGCGTGGCCGGGTCTGCTCGTGGTTCTCGTGCTGCTGATGCCCGTTGCCGCGCGTGGGCGCGGAGCAATGCGGATCGTGGTGGGGATCGCTGCGGGAGCGGTAGTCGCGGCATCCTTCGTATGGGCGCTCGCGCAGACTGAGGCGCAGCCGACCCTCGCCTACTTCTCCACGTTGACACGGGCGTGGGAACTGGCCGCCGGTGCGCTTCTCGCTGCAGCGGTTCCGTTGCTCGCACGCATCCCGCGACCGGTCGGGATCGTGCTGGGATGGGTCGGGCTCGCCGGCGCGGTGGTCTCGGTCCTGATCATCGAACCCACCGCTGCCGGCTTTCCGGCGCCGTGGGCTGCGCTGCCGGTCATCGCAACCTCTCTCGTGCTCGCGGGCGGAGCGGCGGGAGATCCGCGTCAACGGCACCTGTTTCCGCTGACCAACCCTGTGAGCGTCTTCGTCGGCGACATGTCCTACTCGCTGTATCTGTGGCACTTTCCCGTCATCGTCTTCGCCGCTGCACTGCTTCCCGAGTCCGATCAGATGATCTGGATCGTGCTGGCGGCCATCGCCGTGCTGAGCCTTGGTTCGTACTTCGTCGTCGAACAGCCATTGCGGTACGCCCCGTGGCTGGGGGCCCGGATGCCGAGGGTGCCCGATCGTTCGATATCCGAACCGGTGGCGCCACCCGCGGCGCCACCGGTGGGCACCGGGCCCGCAGTCCGTGCTGCGACCTCGACTCGGCCCGCGGGATGGACGCCGGGAACGCGGTATTTCCCCGACAGCCGCCGGGCGACACCGCCAGCCGTGCCTCCCGTGCCTCCGGCTGCGTCCACTGGTCCGGCCGCCCCCACGGGACCGTGGTCGCCGTCCGCTGCGCATGATGGTGCAGCCCCGGTTGCGGTCGAGGCGGCGCCCGAACACGAGGCGGAGCCCGGTCGAGTCTGGCGTGAGCGATTCGGGGCTCAGATCTTCCTGGCGACGGCGGGTCTGCTCGCTGTCGCCCTGGCAACAGCGACGTGGGTTCATTCCACGTCCGGCGCGGGCCCGCTCATTCAGCCGCCGGCAATTGCTGATCCCTCGGCTCCGGCGCCGGCGGCAGACCCGACGGCACAGCTGCCGGCGGAGCTGGCTGCGGCAGTCACGGCGACGTCGTGGCCGGAACTGCGTCCGTCCCTCGACGAGGTCATGGCGCAGTCATCCGGAGCGAATCCGGCGCACGATTGCTTTTCGCCGACGGTGATGCCAGACCCCGCGGCGTGCACGTGGGGGAGCGCTGACGCGCCGACCCACCTGTACCTTGTCGGCGACTCGACGGCGATGGCCTACGCTCCTGCGTTCCGGGCGATGGCCGAGAACAGCGGCGGTCAGATCTCTGCAACCACGATGGGGCTCTACGGATGCCGTTTCACCGATGTCCTCGTGCAGAACGACGGCGACGGGATCATGGCTGCCTGCCCGCAATGCAAGGAATTCGTTCGCGCACTGATCGCGGCTGATCAGCCATCCCTGCTCGTCGTCTCGAACGTCTTCACGCTTGGGCGCTCGACGGAAGGAACCGATCTGTCTGCGCAGGATCTCGTCACGGCGGCGCAGGCCGAGACTGCCACGTACGGAATGCCCGGACGAGTCGTGTACCTGGCTCCGCCGCCGCAGGGAGTGAACCTCGGTGCGTGCTACTCGCAGGTGTCGTCCCCGGCGGCGTGCGCGGCCGCGGTCGACGACACCTGGATCGCGATGTGGGAGGCGACAGCAGCCGCCGCGGCGGCATCCGGTGATCATGCCATCGACGCGCTGCCATTCAGCTGTTGGGAGGGGATCTGCCCCGCGTTCGCTGGGACGCTACCGACCAAGTACGACCAGACGCACCTGACGGTCCCGTATGCAGAGCACATCGCGCCGTATCTCACGTGGGCGCTTCAGAGCCAAGGCCTCATCGCCAACGGCTGACGGTCTCGCGATCACCCGAGGTGCTCGTCGAGCGCCGTCATCACGGCATCCGGATGGGCCAGTCCGACGAAATGCCCTGCCTCGGGAAAGTTCACGAGCGTTGCCGAAGGCAGCGCGCTGACCATTCGTGAAGACCAGACAGGTCGGATGAGCTGATCGGCGTCGCCTTGGATGATGGTCACCGGCGCAGAAACCTCGGCGGGCGTGAAGCCCCACGGCGCTCCGAAGACCCGGTACTCGTCGACCGCGCCGTCGATCTGCGTGACTGCCTCGAGCATGCAGGCGGTATACCACTCGGAACGGGCGCGGATGATCGCCGCATCGGCGGGCCCCAGCGATTTCTCCGACAAGCGTTCAACCTGCTCTGGCCTACGGCGTAGCATCCGCCGCATCACATGGAAGTAGCTGCGGGCTGTAGCGGGCAGGCGCCGGGACAACGTGATGAGCCGCCGGTCCATGCGGTTGAGCTCGCGGAGATTGTCGGCGTCGTCCAGCGGCAGCGCGCCCGCGATCACGACGACGCCTCGAATCCTGTCAGCCTGTGCCACGGCAGCCGCTAGCGCATACTGTCCGCCGGCCGACCAACCCAGCGCGACGGCGTCGGTCGCGCCGATGTCGTCGAGAACGGCGCCGACATCCTCATGTCCCCACGAGAGAATCGACCGCTGCGGGTCGCGATCGCTCATTCCGACTCCGGGACGGTCGGGCGAGACGATCCGGATGCCGCGGTCGCGCGCAATCTCGTCGTAAGCCGACGCATCCCCGGCGCTCACCAGTCCGCCGTGAGCGCTGATGACTGTGCGCGATGAGCTGGTGTCACCGAACACGCGATAGCCGATCGCACGGCTCCCAACGGTGACCACGCGCGATGCGGACCCCGTGATCTGAGGCTCCATCGCCGGTTCAGTTGGCGGCGTTATAGGCCTCGAGAACGGATGCCGGAACTCGTCCGCGCTCCGAGACGGAGTACCCGTTCTCCTTGGCCCACGCGCGCACGGCGCTGTAGTCCTGCTGGCCCGAACGCCGGCGCTTGCGTCCCGCCGCCGATGCGCTGTGCGACGCCGAGATTCGGCGTCCGGCCGAGACATACGGCGCCAGCGAATCCCGCAACGCTGCGGCATTCGCGTCGGTGAGATCGATCTCGTATGCGACGCCGTCGAGGGAGAACGTCAATGTTTCTCCTTCGCCGATCTCCAGAACGGTTCCGTCGAGATCATCGACGAGTTGATGAACGATTTTGCGTGCCATATGTCGAGTGTATTGCGAATGCATCCCTGAGTCGGGAGATAAAGTCCATCGCGGGGTGAATTCCGTTCTTTCGCGACCGGACCCCGAATTACGGCAGAATTCCGGCA
>NZ_DBHD01000209.1:0-4522 GCF_002296025.1 Microbacterium sp. UBA837 | reverse complement strand
CAGAACCGTTGGCTGAGCTGACCGAGCTGACCACCCGACTCTGGCAGGAGGCCTCCCTTGTTCACGCGTCCGCGGCGATCGCGCTCGAAGAGCGCTACCTGACGCTGACCGCGGCATCCCTCGCTCCCGTGCGGGCGCGGCTCGCGGCGATCGTCGAGTCAGGCCAGCGGACGGGCCGGATGCGGCGCGACATCAGCGCCGCCACCCTCACCCGCTTGATCGAGGAGACAGCGCGCACACTCATCGTGCGCTGGGACGAACAGGATGCCGAGGCCACGGCTCAGCTGGCAGTGCGTGCGGTGCTCAGCATTGCCGGGCTGTCTTGGCAGGATGTCGATGCCCGGCTGCCGAACGTAGACAAGGGAGAGGCTCCCGATGCACGTTGAACTCTCGGACGTCAGCAAGGGCCGGCGCGGGATCGCACTCCCGCACATGAGCCTCGGCTACGGCAATGGCGTCGCCCGACTCGCCGTCGCCGAGACCGAACAGCGCCCCACCGTTCTCGGTCTCATCGCGGCGGGCAGGATGACACCCGACACCGGGACGGTCAGGATCGACGGACTTCCGGATCGGGGCGCGTTGCGTCGGCGAGTAGCCCTCGTCGACGCACCGGATGTCAGTGACCCCGCGCCCAACGTCACCGTGTGGGGCATCGTCGCTGAGGAACTCATGTTCGCGGGTCATCCAGCTTCGCCTCGCGCGGTGAAGCAGTGGCTGGTCGCCCACGACGCCGCTGCGCTCTCGCGTCTGCCGATCGCCGATGTGGCACCCGCTGCCCGCCTCCGGCTGCTGATGGAACTCGCAGTTCTCCGGCCGGGGGTGGAGGGTCTCGTCGTCGTTTCGCCCGATCGTCACGGTGGTCACCCGCAGCGGTGGTGGCAGATCGCCGTGGGCTTTGCCGATCGCGGCATAAGCGTTCTGGTGATCGCCGGCGCGGCCTCGGGGGCGGTGCTTGCTGACATCGCTCCACGTGCCGAGCTCGGCCCATCGGACGAGAGCGCGCTCCCCGAGGAGGATCGAGCATGAAGGTCCCCGCCATGATCGCCGCCGAGTTTCGGCGCCTGACCGCGACGCGCATGTCGATCATCGCCCTCCTGGCGCTCATGCTGGTCCCCGTGCTTTACGGCGGCGTCTATCTGTGGGCGAATCAGGACCCCTACGGCAGACTGAGCGAGGTTCCGGTTGCCCTGGTGAACCTCGACACCGGGGCTGAGAACGACGGCGCCAGTGTGAACTACGGCGATGAGGTAGCCGACAATCTCCTCCGTGACGGCAGCTTCGACTGGCAGGCCCTCGACACCGCCGCTGCCGAACAGGCTCTCACCGGCGGCTCGGTCGATTTCATCGTCACCATCCCGGCTGACTTCTCGACCGCGCTGGTATCTACCGCCGGCTCCGACCCTCACCAGGCCCGCTTGGAGCTCGAAACGAACGACGCGAACAACTATCTCGCCTCGACGATCGGCGACCAGGCGATCGAACGCATCCGCGCATCGGTGGCTCAGCTGGTCGGGCAAGAGGCCGCCTCCCGGCTGCTCACGGGAATCGCCGACATCCGCTCGAGTCTCGAGGATGCCGTCAGCGGCGCGACGCAACTGACCGACGGCACCGCGCAGGCATCCGACGGGTCCACACGCCTCGCCGACGGGGCGGCCGAGCTCGCATCCGGCCTCACGCAACTCTCGGACGCAGCCCCGCGCCTTGCCGAGGGTGCAGCACAGGTGTCCCAGGGGACCGCGACGCTGGCGGGCTACGCCGACCAGGCCAGCGCCGCCAGCCAGGAGGCGGTCAACGCGCTCCCGGCGGTCCGCCAGGACATCATCGATGCGCTCACCGCCGAGGGCCTGACCCCAGCCGAGATCGACGCAGTCCTCGCCCGCCTCGACCCGCTCGCCGGGGCTGTGCAGAACGCGAACGCCCGCGTACAGAACGCGGTGTTATCGGTCGACGCTCTCGCAGCCGGCGCCGCGCAGGTAGCCGCCGGTGCACAGCAGCTCTCCGGCGGGCTTCAGGATGCCGCCAGCGGCGGCGCGCAGCTGGATGCCGCCTCCCACACCCTCGCAGCGGGCCTGGGGCAGATCGACCAGGGCGCCGCGACGCTGCGGGAGGGCCTCGCCTCGGGAGTCGCGCAGATCCCCAATTCGGACGCTGCGCTTCGCGACGCGCAAGCGCAGACGATCGCCGATCCGGTCGCCGTGGAGACAGGCAAGGTAGCAGCCGCGGGAGACTACGGCGCGGGCCTTGCCCCCTTCTTCGCGGCCCTTGCCGGGTGGATCGGCATCTACGCACTCTTCCTGATCGTGAAGCCCATCTCGCGTCGCGCCGTGACAGCCCTGCACTCTCCGGTCCGGGTGACCCTCGCCGGATGGCTCACGCCGGGCCTTCTCGGCGGACTGCAGATGCTCGCCCTGTTCGGCATCCTCGCTGCTGCCCTCGGCTTCACGTTCTCGCATCCGCTGGCGACCCTCGGCGTGATGGTGTTCGCCTCACTCACCTACGCTGCGATCATCCTGGCCCTGAACGTCTGGCTCGGATCGGTAGGCCAGTTCCTGGGCCTTGTGCTCATGGTGCTGCAGCTGGTCACCGCCGGCGGGACCTTCCCGTGGCAGACGCTCCCGCAACCGCTTACCTGGCTGCATCACATCCTGCCGATGGGGTATGTCGTCGACGGGATGCGCCAGCTCATGTACGGCGGAGAGCTCGCGCGTGTGGGCACCGACCTCGGCATCCTGGCCCTCTGGCTGCTCGGTGCCCTCGCCGTTGCCACCATCGGGGTAGCCCGGATGACTCACGGGAGGACACTGCGGGACCTGCAGCCGAGCCTCATCGGCTGACTCGAACGCGGCGACGCGGGCTAGGATGACCACCTGACACCGAATCCCAGATCGACTGCGACGGCGTGTCCACCAGCCCCACCCGAGAGGCTTCAATGTCGAAGACCGCAGCCGCCCTCAGCGGAGATGCCCCGGACGCGCCGGTTCGCCCGCGCCTCGGCCGCCGCATCGGCCTCATCGCCTACAGCGTGTTCGTGGGGGTCGTCGTGCTCGCGCTGATCGCCGCGGGAGTCGGCGTGTGGTTCGTGAACCGCTCCTTCCCGCAGACCGAGGGAACGATCGCCCTGGACGGGCTTTCGGGCGCCGTCACCGTGCAGCGCTCCGAGCTCGGCATCCCGACGATCACCGCAAGCTCCACCGACGATCTGTTCTTCGCGCAGGGCTACGTCCACGCGCAGGACCGCTTCTGGGAGATGGACTTCCGCCGCCACGTCACCAGTGGCCGCCTGGCGGAGCTGTTCGGCGAGAGCCAGCTCGGCACCGATGCGTTCTTGCGGACTCTCGGCTGGCGCGAGATCGCCGAGCAGGAAGTGGCGGCGCTCGATGAGACCACGCTCTCGTACTACCAGTCCTACGCCGACGGGGTGAACGCGTATCTCGCGGACCGCGACGAGGCAGACATCTCACTGGAGTATGCAGTTCTCGGCCTTCAGAACGCCCCCTACGAGATCGAACCCTGGACTCCCGCCGATTCGGTCGCGTGGTTGAAAGCGATGGCCTGGGACCTCCGGTCCAACATCGAAACCGAGACCGAGCGCGCGTTGCTCGCCACCACCTACACCGATGAGCAGGTCCTCGAGCTGTACCCGCCCTACCCGTTCGACGAGAACCCGGTCATCGTCCCTGAGATCACTGACGTTCCGGCAGCGACCGAGACGGCGGATGCCGCGACCGCCGGCATCCGGTGGACCGAGGTGGCCGATGTCGTGAGCGCCGTCTCGACGCTGATCGGCGGCACGGGCGAGGGCATCGGTTCGAACTCCTGGGTGGTGGCCGGCGACTACACCGACACCGGGATGCCGCTGCTGGCCAACGACCCCCACCTCGGAGCCTCCCTGCCGAGCGTCTGGTACCAGGCCGGTCTGCGCTGCTCCGTCGTGAGTGACACGTGCCCGTTCGATGTCAGCGGCTTCAGCTTCTCGGGCGTGCCCGGCATCATCATCGGGCACAACGCATCGATCGCCTGGGGCTTCACCAACCTCACGACGGATGTCGTCGACCTCTACATCGAGAAGCTCGACGGCGACCAGTATTGGCGGGACGGGCAGCTCGTCGACCTCGACACCCGCACCGAGACACTGAAAGTCGCCGGCGGAGAGGATGTCGAGCTGACCATCCGCTCGACGGTGCACGGCCCGATCGTCTCGGGGCTGACCGCGGACTTCGACGCGATCGCTGCTGACCCCGTGGTCGGCACGGCAGGCGCCACCGTCACCCCGACGGCTGAGCCGGAGGGGGAGAGCGCCGTCAGCATCCAGTGGACCGCGCTGCAGCCGGGAACGACGGCCACGGCGATCTTCGAGCTGAACGCCGCCACCGATTTCACCGGGTTCCGCGCGGCCGCCGAGAAGTTCGTCGTGCCGGCCCAGAACCTCATCTACGCGGATGTCACGGGCAACATCGGCTACCAGACGCCGGGGCAGCTGCCGATCCGCGGCGCCGGCGACGGGTCCCTGCCCCAGCCCGGA
>NZ_DBHD01000142.1:0-13830 GCF_002296025.1 Microbacterium sp. UBA837 | reverse complement strand
CAGCGCGATCGTCCAGGCGCTCGGAGCCGGGGGAGCGGCGATCGTGTTCGGGCCGCCGGTTGCGAGGCGACGCGCTGCATCGGCCGAGGTCAGGCCGTTCGCGGCATCCGTCCCGAGACTGCGGACGACAGCATCAGTATCGAGGGTCCACCACGCGGTTGTGTCGGACGCCCGCGCGGGTGTGGGCTGAGTGGATTGTGGTCTGGTGTGCTCGGTCATGCCGGTCCCTTCGCCGCGCCCGATCCTATCGAGGCGAGCGTGTTCGCCGACAGGGCCGTTCGTCGCTGATTGAGGCTCGAATGCCCAGGATTCTCACGGGTGGTCTCCGAGCCTCCTCATAACTGGCAGTCGTACCGTCGAAGTGTGCGTTTGGCAGTACACGAGTTCGGCAGCGGCGACCGTACCGCAGCGATCGTCCACGGCATCAGCGGATCGGGTTTGCTGTGGCAGGACTTCGCCGAGCGACTCTCGCGGCGACACGGCATGCGAGTGCTCGCCGTTGATCTGCGTGGTCACGGATCCAGCCCCCGTTCTGAGCACTACCGCCTCCGGGATTTCACCGACGATCTCGTCGAGACGCTGCCGACAGACCTCGACCTCGCTATCGGGCACTCCCTGGGCGGGCGGGCCCTTGCCGACGCCGCCGAGCGGCTGCAGCCGCACCGTGCGATCTACCTCGACCCGGCACTCGACGTCGACGCGGGAGTTGCCGGTCGTCGCCTGCTGACTTACCGGATGGCCGGTCCGGTCGTGGCGCGGATGCTGTCGGTCGTCGACCCCGCTGTACCGGCGCCCCTGCGTCGACGCCTTCGGGCCAGCACCCGCCGCTGGGACAGGTTCATGGCGCTGTCGGTCGTGCAGGAGCTGGATGCACACCGGGTTGAACCCGCTGCGCCGCCGGTGCCGTCGACGATCGTGAAGGCGACGAAGTCCCGGCTTCTTCGCGGGCGCTACCTCGAGCGACTCAAGGCCTACGGCTGGGATGTGCGGGAATTCCTCAGCCGCCACGAAATGCAGCTTCTCAAGCCCGAGGCGTTGCTCGACGCCCTCGAAGACGTACTGCGCGCGCCGACGCGAGCGCTGAGCGCGGTCTGAGTCTTCGCTGCCAGGCCTCAATCGAGGTCGATGCGTTGACGCGCCTCGGGAATATCCCATGCGTTCGGGCCGTCATCCGCTGACTCGGTAGCCGCACCCCCGGGGCACCAGCCGGTGATCGCCATCGCCGCGAGCAAGAGCGCGCCAAGCAACGCGGGAATAGCCAGAGCCCACACACCCGTGGTCGCCGCGCTCCCGGCGATGGCTGCGACGAAGACGGCAGCCGCCCATCGCGCGATGCGCTCGCCGCGCGTAATCGTGCAAACCCGGAGCAGGCTCACGGTGCGCTCGGGGCGTCCTGGGCCGCGTTCTGCTCCGCGATCTGGCGTCGCACGTCATCCATGTCGAGTCCTTCGACCGCGGTTATCACCTGCTCGAGCTGGGGAGCGGCCAGCGCGCCGGGTTGTGAGAAGACGAGGATACCGTCGCGGAAGGCCATGAGCGTCGGGATCGAGGTGATGCGGAAGCCCGCCGCGAGCTGCTGCTGGGCTTCGGTGTCGATCTTCCCGAAGACGATGTCGGGGTGAGCCTCTGAGGACTTCTCGAAGACGGGGCCGAACATGCGGCACGGTCCGCACCACGCCGCCCAGAAGTCGAGCAGCACGATGCCGGAGTCGTTGATGGTCGTCTCGATCGTTTCGAGGGTGATCTCTCGTGTTGCCATGATCTGTATCATACCCTAGGGGGTATACCCCGAGGGCTTCTCCCGTGCGCTCACATCGGGATGCCGCCCGCGCCGCTCAGAAAGGACACCTCATGCGACGCATCCGTCTGATCCTGGCCGCACTGGCCGCCGCCGTTCTCGCCACGAGTCTCGCCGCGTGCTCGGCGACGCCGTCGGTCGAGGTTCCCGACGGTGCCGTGATCATCGACGTGCGCACGCCTGAGGAGTATGCCGAGGGTCACCTCGAAGGTGCGATCAACGTCAACCTGCAGTCGGGCTCGTTCGAGCAGGAGATCGCCGAGCAGCCCCTCGATGGCACCTACATCGTCTACTGCCGCACTGGCAACCGCTCAGCGCAGGCTGTGGCGATCATGACCGAGCTCGGCTTTGGCGATGTCACGGATGCCGGCGGCGTCAGCGACGCATCCGCGGCGACCGGCATCCCGATCGTCACGGACTGACCGGCTCAGTCGGCGCGACCCGACCGCGGAACGAACCGGGGGACCCAGCGCACGAAGGCCACCGCGCCCAGGAGCCCGAGCACGCCGACCGCGCCGGTTGCCACCGACAGGGTCGAGAGTGCTGCGATGCCCGAGACGAGCAGCGGCGCCGCAGCCCCGCCGGCGTCGGTGAACATGCGCCAGGACCCGAGGAACGGGGCCGGGTCCGTGCGCGGAGCGACGTCGGCGCCGAGGGTGAGCAGGATGCCGCTGGATAGTCCGTTGCCGACGCCGAGGACTGCCGCGAACATGGCGAACCACATCGCTGATGAGTCGAGGTCGTGCGTGAACGCGAGCGCGAGGAACCCGAGGCCCATGAGCAGCATCGCTGGCAGGGCTGCCCACAGCCGTCCGAAGCGGTCCATGACCTGTCCGCTCGCATAGAACAGGGCAAAATCGATCGCCCCCGAGATTCCGACGACTAGCGCGATCGTCTGCGCGTCCAGCCCGATCGACACGCCCCACAGAGGTAGAACCACCTGTCGGGCCGATCTCACGGCAGCGAGGGATGCCGCAGCAATGCCGAGCCGAGACAGCACCGCGCGATACCGCCAGGCGACGACGAAGACGCTCTCGCGGCTCCCCGGAACCCGGATGCTGCCCGTGATCGCCTCGCCAGTGTCCTCTTCATCGAGCTCGTCTGCGGTCTTGTTCGCGGTCGCATCAGATCCTGCGCGTGCCGTGATCGGAGCGAACTGTTGCTCGGGGTCGGGCCCGAAGACCACCAGCAGGACGGTGGCGAGAAGGCACACGCCGAAGAACCAGATCGCCGCGTGTTCGTCGCCGAAGATCGCCAGCAGCGCTGCAGCGATGAACGGGCCCACGAACATCCCCAGCCGGAACGTGCCACCCAGCAGCGACATGGCGCGCGAGCGGAACGACAGTGGGACTCGGGTGGTCATGAACGAGTGGCGGGCGAGACCGAACGCTGCCGCGCACAGCCCGATGAGCAGGACTGCCGCCGCGAAAACGCCGAGCACGGGCGCGACGATCATGCCTGCCACTCCCACCATGGCCAACGCGCCGGCAACTCCCATCGTGACCCGCTCACCGAAACGGGCGACAGCCCAGCCCGCCGGCAGATTTCCCGCCAGTTGGCCTACCACGAGGGCCGACGCGACGAGGGCTGCTCCTGCGACGTCCGCGCCCAACTGGGCTGCGATCACCGGAATGAGGGGGATGACGGCGCCCTCGCCAAGCGCGAACAGCACCGTCGGCACGTAGACCATCGGTCCGAATCTCCACAGCACGTCCCGCGCGCGGATCGGGGCGGGGGGATCGGACATCGGTTCCACGTTAGTCTGGACTGTCATGCTCGAACTCGATCTGTCCGCCGACATCCAGGCCCTGCGCTCCACATTCAACGACATCCAGTCCGTTGTCGACGTCGACGCGCTCGCCGCAGAGATTGCGCGACTGAGCGACGAGGCCGGCGCGCCCGACCTCTGGGACGACCCCGAGCAGGCGCAGAAGGTCACGAGCGCCCTGAGCCACCGGCAGTCGGAGATGTCTCGCATCACGGCAGTCGCACAGCGCCTCGATGACCTCGAAGTGCTGGTTGAGCTTGCCAACGAGATGGATGATGAGGAGTCGGCCGCCGAGGCGCGCCGCGAGCTCGCCGAGCTCGAGAAGGTCATCGGCGATCTCGAGGTGCAGACGCTGCTCGACGGCGAATACGACGATCGGTCTGCCGTCGTGACGATCCGCTCAGGGGCCGGCGGCGACGATGCCACCGACTTCGCTGAGATGCTCATGCGCATGTACCTGCGGTGGGCCGAGCGCCACAAGTACCCCGTGAAGGTCATGGACACCTCCTACGCCGAGGGTGCGGGGATCAAATCGGCGACGTTCGAGATCGACGCGCCCTACGCCTACGGCACGCTCTCGGTCGAAGCCGGAACCCACCGTCTCGCCCGGATCAGCCCCTTCGGCGCCGCCGACAAGCGTCAGACCTCGTTCGCTGCTGTCGAGGTCATTCCCGTGATGGAAGAGGCCGTCGAGGTCGACATCCCCGAGGGCGACATCCGTGTCGACGTCTTCCGGTCGTCCGGTCCTGGCGGTCAGTCGGTCAACACCACGGACTCGGCGGTTCGCATCACCCACATCCCGACCGGGATCGTGGTCTCGATGCAGAACGAGAAGAGCCAGATCCAGAACCGCGCCGCTGCCATGCGCGTTCTGCAGACCCGCCTGCTGCTGCTCAAGCGCGAAGAAGAGGCGGCAAAGAAGAAGGAACTCGCCGGCACGATCACGGCCAGCTGGGGCGACCAGATGCGCTCCTACTTCCTCTACGGCCAGCAGCTCGTGAAAGACCTACGCACCGGTCACGAGGTCGGGAACCCCGCGGTCGTATTCGACGGAGACCTCGACGGGTTCATTGCCGCGGGCATCCGGTGGCGCAAGCGCAAGGATGACGACGACTGACGCTCTGTCCCCGCCTCGAGGGGAGCCTGAACGTTCTCGATGAAGACTGAGCCCGCTTCGGGTGTCGCACCGGGCAGTGATCGCCCTCGCGCTTAGGCTCAGATGGCCATGATCCGGTTCGAGAACGTCACCAAGCGATACCGGGGCACCGCGAAACCCGCCCTCGACCAGGTGAGCTTCGAAGTGCTCCGCGGCGAGTTCGTGTTCCTCGTGGGTGCGTCGGGATCGGGTAAGTCATCCTGTCTGCGCCTCATTCTGCGAGAGGACATCGCCACCTCCGGCAACGTCCTCGTGCTCGGGCGCGACCTGCGCACCCTCGCCAACCGCAAGGTGCCCTACTTCCGCCGCCACGTCGGCGCCGTCTTCCAAGACTTCCGGCTGCTGCCGAACAAGACGGTCTTTCAGAACGTCGCCTTCACGCTGCAGGTCATCGGCTCCTCACGAGGGTTCATCAAGCAGGCGGTTCCCGAGGCGCTCGCCCTCGTCGGACTCGCCGACAAGCAGAAGCGGATGCCGCACGAGCTCTCGGGTGGTGAGCAGCAGCGGGTTGCGATCGCCCGCGCGTTGGTGAACCGCCCCCAGGTGCTGCTGGCCGACGAGCCCACCGGAAACCTCGACCCTGCGACATCCATCGACATCATGCAGCTGCTCGCGCGGATCAACGCCGGCGGCACCACGATCGTCATGGCAACCCACGAGGCGGGCTTCGTCGATCAGATGAAGCGGCGCGTGATCGAGCTGCGCGGCGGCCAGATGATGCGTGATGAGCGTCACGGTGGCTACGGCGACACGTCGGGTCTGCCCCGGCTTCAGCCCGAGCAAGTGCGCGGTGCCGCTGCTGCAGCTGCGCTCACCGCGGTCCTCGAACTGCAGCGTGAGGTCGGCATCGAGCCGACGGTGACGGATGCCGAAATCGCGGTCGCCGCTGCAGTCGATGTCGCCGACGATCCGTCGACAGCATCATTGGTCTCTGCTCTCGCTGAGGTGCGTCCGGCCCCGGTTTCGCCCGATGTTCCGGCCCCGGCGGTCGCCGAGGCGCCGACGGACGAGGCGCCAGCACACGCTCCGGCCCAGCGACCCGCTCCGGCGGAGCGACTCGCGCCCGCGGATCGACCTGCTCCCGCAGAGCAACCCGCGCCCAATGCACCGTCAGTTCCGCCCGAGTGGCAGGTGCCTGCAGCGCAGCCCGCACCCGCTCCGCGCCCCACGACACAGCCGGTACCGGTCATCGACATCCCCGAGGTCGAGGTCGAGGAGCTGGGACTGGCGGAGCGGCTGGGGCTGGATGCCGAGCGTCGCGATGATGAAGTCGGGCCCACCTCATGAGGGTCGGACTCGTTCTCGGTGAGGCGTTCAGCGGGCTGCGCCGCAATGCGTCGATGGTGATCTCGGTCGTGCTCGTCACCTTCGTCTCGCTGACCTTCGTGGGCGCCGCCATGCTCATGCAGCTACAGATCGGCACGATGCGCACCTTCTGGGCCGATCGCGCCCAAGTGCAGATCTATATGTGCAGCTCGTTGTCGCAGGTGCCCACCTGTGCGAACGGCGTTGCCACGCAGGAGCAGATCGACGGTGTCCAGGCCGAACTGGATTCGGATTCGCTTGCTCCCCTGATCAGTGACCTTCAGTTCGACAGTGCAGAGCAGGCCTACCAGGAGGCGATCGATCTGCTCGGTGACGAGTACGACGGCATCCTCACTGCCGATCAGATCGGCGCGCAATTCCGCATCACACTCGCGGACCCGACGAAGTCAGCCGTGATCTCCGAAGCTTTCGGGGGAACCGACGGGGTGGAAGAGGTCAAAGACCAACTGCAGTACCTTGAGCCGCTGTTTTCTGCGCTGACTGTTGCAACGTATGTCGCAGTCGGGATCGCGGGGCTCATGCTCATCGCCGCAGTCCTGCTCATCTCGACGACGATCCGCCTCTCGGCATACGCCCGAAGACGCGAACTCGGCATCATGCGGCTGGTCGGAGCATCCAACCGGTTCATCCAGACGCCGTTCATTCTCGAGGGCGTGTTTGCAGCCCTCATCGGATCGGTGCTGGCAAGCGTCGCCGTCGTTGCGGGAGTGCAGTTCGGCGTGCAGGACTATCTGCGCTCGCGTATTCCATTCATCGCGACCTGGGTCGATACCGCTGACGTGTTCGTCGTCATTCCCGTGCTCATCGGAATCGGAATCGTGCTCGCCGCGTTCTCGGCGGGCTTCGCGATCCGGCGTTGGCTCCGAGCCTGAGCCGGCGGGAGCGAGGAGAACAGTGATGGCGCAGGATCCCCGAGCACCGCAGTCGGTAGGTTCCGCGCCGGCGTGGGGCATTGCGGGCATCATCCTCGGGCTCGGCCCGCTGCTGCTTTTCGGTGTGGCCGCTGCCGCGAACCTCGGTGGCCCCCTCATTTCGGTAGCCGTGTTCGGGCTGCCCGTGGTTGTAACCACCGTGTTCGCCGTGCTCGTCATCCGTCGCCTGTTGCGCGCGCGAGAGATCGGGTGGGGCTACACGGTGGCTGCGGTCACGATCTTTGCCGGTGTTATCGGATACGTCCTCTGGTTCTTCCTCGCACTGCTGGCGATCCAGTTCGGCAACGGGCCGGCCTGACCCCGCTGACTGCCGCGCGGCCAGCGCTTGATACACTGGTGGGCTGCCGTCGAAAGGAGGAGTCATGCCACGCGAACGCGGAGAGAAGGTCATCGCGACCAATCGTCGTGCGCGCCACGACTACTCCATCGAGAAGACATACGAAGCGGGCCTCGTGCTCACCGGCACCGAGGTGAAGTCCCTGCGTCAGGGACGCGCCAACCTCACCGACGGTTATGCGTACATCGACGGCGGTCAGGCGTTCCTGGACGCGGTCCACATCCCGGAGTACTCGCAGGGCCACTGGACCAATCACGCTGCCAAGCGGGTGCGCAAGCTGCTGCTGCACAAAGACGAGATCATCAAGCTCAGTCACGCTGTCTCGGCGGGCGGATACACGCTCATCCCCATGAAGCTCTACTTCTCGGACGGGCGCGCCAAGGTCGAGATCGCGGTGGCCAAGGGTAAGGCCGAGTACGACAAGCGCCAGACGCTGCGGGAGCGCCAAGACAAGCGCGAGGCCGAACGCGCCATGCGCACCCGCAACCGCCTGGGGGAGTAGCCGCGCGCCCGGTCAGCGGGCGCTGAAGCGTGCTTCGACGGCTGCGCTGACCACGATGTCGGCGGGCTGCAGTTCCAGGGCGCTCGCGGAGTCCATCGGGCTCGCCGCCATCATCATCCGGGGCGACGGGCCGGATGCCGCAGCCGGCGATCCGCCACCGAGCAGGCCCACGTCTGCCACTTCGACGGCAGTGACCTCGGCAAGTCCGAGGGCGGCGGCATAGGCGGTCGCTCGGGTCATCGCGACACGGACAGCCTGGGCGGCGACATCAGCCTCGACGGCCTTGCGGGTCGCGTCGGTGAGCATCCACTGCACCCCATCGATCTGGATCGTGTCGAGCTCGGCGATCTCACCGAGCCATCCCGAGAGCGCATCGAGATCGGCGAATGTGGCCGACACGTCGAGCGAAGCATGGTGAACGAGCGGCAGCGGCTTGCCTTCGGAGTTCCACGGGCGCTCGGAGCGGACGGCCAGCCGACCGGTGGACCACTCGCGGATCTCGCCCGCATCCTGTCGGGCGGTCAGCGCGGCGCGCAGCATGCTTGCGGCATCCGTCGCTCTGCCCATGACGTCGGTTCGTTCGCCGCCCTCGGTCCTGATCGTGAGCCGTGCCACAGCCTCTTCGGGAGCGACCCGGGTCTCGTGTTCGCCGCGGACGGTGATGATGACATCGCGCATGAGTGCGACTCTACGTCGTGTGGCTGAGCACCGGGAATGCGCGGGATGCGGCATCCGTTGTATCCTGTAACGCTCGGGTGCTTTGCATCTGCGAACCTTCGAAACTCCACAGTGTGACAGCGGCCCTTCGCAAGAAGGACTCACGGGGATGATCGGTTTCGACATCGTCTGCGAATTCGCGAGAAGCGGGCCGAGGATGCGGGGTTATCTCGTAAACGCCCCCTGCAAACAAATAACTGCCAATAAGAAGCAGTCTGACTTCGCCCTCGCTGCCTGAGCAGCGAGCCCGAGTCCGTTAGCCCGTAGGCGATCCCGCTACGGTTCCTAGCGTCATCTAAGGGATCTTGCTGCGTGACGGCGCCTGGACGTCACGCGGGACTTCTCCCAGGCTGGGCTTGTCGACTTAGGTGTCTGTGACAAAGGTCGGAGCCGAGCAGAACGCTTTCACAGAATGCGCCCGGAGAAGGCGCGATGACCCAGCGATGGACGGGGGTTCGATTCCCCCCATCTCCACTGACGCTGTCACGGAGTTGAAGCCCCGCGATCCCTTACGAGAGTAGGGATCGCGGGGCTTTTCTTCGCCCGTGGATGAGCGGCGCGATACCGAGTCGCCCACAAATCGCCCACAAGCTTCTGGCGCATATAGGTCGAAAAGCGTGTCCGAAAGCCGCTAGTTGCAGTTCATGCGCCGTCGGTCGTTGAGCGAGCGCAGCGAGACGAAACGCCCCGTCAGGTCTCCCAGAGCCGCGCGACGTTCGCGTTGAGCCCACCCTGATTCATCCGTTCGGCCACGTCGGCGAGGTCGTCGTCGAAGAGGTCGGCGTAGGTGTCGAGCGTCATCGCCGCCGACTTGTGTCCCAGCATCCGCTGCACGGCCTTGACGTTCGCACCCGACGAGATCGCGAGGCTCGCGGCGGTGTGACGCAGGTCGTGCGGAGTCAGCCGCTCGATGTCGGCGAGGTCGAGCGCCGTGGTGAACCACGAGTTCACGCCGTGCTGCGTCTTCGCGCGGCGCAGATGCTTGCCCTGCAGATCGGTGAAGACCAGATCGTCGGCGCGCTTGCCGCGACACAGCTGCTCCAGCGGCTCTTCCAGGAAGGCCGGGAATGGCACCAGCCGGCGCTCCCAGTTCTTCGGTGTGCCGAGCACGATCTTGCCTTCGACCTCGACCGCCGCTCGCTGCACCTGAATTCGGTGTCTCGGGAAGATGATGTCGCTCACGTGCATGCCGATCGCTTCGCTCCACCGGAGGCCGCAGTACGAGAGCAGAAGGATCAGCGTCCTATGCGTGTCGTTGTTGGTCGCCTCGGCGAGGCGAACGACCTCGCTGTGGGTCAGGTAGCGACGCGGCTTCTGGGACTGTTTCGGGGGCAGATTCTGAGCGCCGCGAGCGACGTTTCGAGGGATGCGTCCGTCGCGCACAGCTGTGTCAAGGATGCCGGCGAGCACGCCGAGCGCGCGATAGACGACGCTTGCAGACCGGGGGCTTGCGCCGGCCTTCGCGCTCTTCGTCCGCGTCGTCGTCGCGGTGCCCTCCGACAGCTCTCGGATCCATTGCTCCACGTGCGACGCGCGAATGTCTCCGATCCGAACGTCGCCCCAGCGGGGGAGGACATACACCCGCCACGACGTGTTCAAGGAGCTGAACGAGGAAGCCTTGAGTGCGTGCTTCTTGTTGCGCAGCCACTCGACGCCCAGCGCTCCGACAGTGATACGCGCCTCACCGGGGTCGGTATAGGAGCCGTTCGAGCGCGAGACCTCGGTGTGCGCGAGGTAGAGCTCGGCGTCCTTCTTGGTGCGGAAGCCCTTCTTCTCGACCTGCTTCTGCTGGTCATCGCGCCAGCGCACGCGGTAGCGCTTGCCCGCCGCGATCTCGTACGCCGTGATGCTTCCCATGGGTGACCTCGGGGTCAGGGTAGCGCCGACCGCGGACGCTGGCGGGTGCGCTCGAGCTGCACCAGCGTGTCTTGCGGACAACTGTCGGTATTTGCATGATGGGCGACCGGTGACCTCGGGTAGTGCCCGGAAGAGGTGGGTGGGGTACGGCCAGGATGGTGCACGATTGAGGCTCCGTCGTGCGCGCTCGGATCGGCGTCGGAGAGGGCGCGTTGGGAGCACCGCAGAGGGCTCAGGTGGCCGATGCTCCGTTGCGGTGTTGTGTGGAGAGAGTCTCGTACATCCTCCCGGCGACGATCGCGGCGACGACCGCGGAGATCGCTGCGGCGACCCACAGCGCGGCCTGCAGGCCGAGGAGGTCGGCGACGATTCCGCCGATGATTGCGCCGACGGCGTAGCCGAGGTCCCGCCAGACGCGGTAGACCCCGACGGCACGTGCACGCCAGGTGGGGTGGGCGACGTCTCCGACGACGGCGAGGAGGGTGGGGTAGACATCGCGGTGCCCAGGCCGAGAAGGATCGTCCCGGTCGCCCAGACGGTGAGGCTGCTGCCGGCGCCGATGATGACCAGGGCGATGGCCTGGAGGGCCATGCCGCCGGTGACGAGGTGCTTGCGGCCGATGCGGTCCGACAGGGCTCCGGTGAACAGCTGCCCGATGCCCCACACGCCCGGGTACAGCGCGAACAGGATCGCGATCTGCGCGGTGGGGAGGTCGCGGGTGGCGAACAGCAGGGGGAACAGTCCCCATGAGGGGCCGAAGTTCAGGTTGTTCACGAGCCCGGCGAGGCTGGCCGAGGCGAGCGCGGGTTCGCCGATGCTCGCGAGGAACCAGGTCCGCCGGTGCGTCAGGCCGGCGTCCTGGCTGGGCCGGGTGGTGGCGGGTGTGAGTTGTGCGGCCTCGGCGTGGGCGTGTCCGTGGGTTTCCCGTACGAAGATGCCGGTGATGATGAGCGCGAGGGCGGTGTAGGCGATGCCGAGCAGGAACGGTGCGGGGCGCAGCCCGTATTCGGTGGCGAGGTACCCGGCCAGGAGGGATGAGACGGCGACGGCGCCGTAGCCGGCGGCTTCGTTCAGTCCCATCGCGAGACCGCGCTGGCGGGGGCCGACGAGGTCGATCTTCATGACCACGGTCGCGTGGACCAGGTCAGGCCCTGGCTCACCCCGAGGAGCGCGTTCGCGGCGACGACCCATCCCCAGTCGGGTGCCCAGATCAGCATCAGCGGGACGGGCACTGCGACGAGCCACCCGGCCAGGAGCACCGGTTTGCGTCCGAATCTGTCCGAGAGGGTGCCGGCGAACCAGTTCGAGATCGCCTTGGTGACTCCGAACACGGCGACGTAGCTGAGCACCATGGTGTATCCGGTGATCCCGAACACGTCGCGCGCGAGCAACGGCAGGACGGTCTGCTCTTGACCGACCATGCCCCCGACGAGTGCGTTCACGGCGACGAGCAGCGCGAACTGCGGAGCGTTCTCCCGCAATCCGAGGCGCGGCGGCGGCGTAGCGGCGGTCATGCGATTCGTCGCGGCACTCGTCTGCCCGCGGGCTTCCCGCTGGGTGCTCGGCGCGCGGAGTCCGCCATGATGGGCGAGCAGTCAGCTGCGGAGCGGGATGCGGCGGGGGAGGCGCCTGTTGTGCGGGGAGGCTGGGCGTAGTCGAACAAGGGGGGCCTCGTGGGTTGCTTCTGAGGGGTGGTCTCGAGTCGCAGTCGGGTCGTCAGGACTGTTGCGACAGCGAGGTGGTGGCAAGCTCGCTGAGGACCTCGTCGGGGGTGATGTCGCCGCTGATCCGAACCCTGCGGCGTCCGGGTTCGTCGTGCAGTTCCACATTGGTGATGCGCGAGACGAAGGTGTCGCCGCACCCGCACGCGCCGACGTTGCACGAGGCCACGAACGCGTCCAGTACCTCCAGCGGTGTCTCACGGGGGAGGAGCAGGTCGACGCCTCCGTCGACGGTGAGAGCAGTCGGCGAGATCTGGGCGGTCATCGGATGGTTCCCTTTCGGCTGGTGTTCGGGGTCGGCGGTGGGGGAGATCGAGATCACTCGGCTGGCTCGCCGCCGGCCAGACCTTGGAGGACGTCAAGAGCGTCGCGGATGCCCTCGGTCGCGAGGCAGTAGTAGACGTAGCCGCCGCGCCGCTCCCCGACCACGAGACCGCGGTCGCGCAGGATGCGCAGGTGGTGAGACACGGTCGGCTGGCGTTCCCCGGTGGCCTCGACGATCGCGGTGACCGGCACGCACACGCCGTCCAAGGCGGTCAGGATCCGCAACCGGGTCGCGTCGCCCAGGGTGCGCAGGAACTCGGCCAGGGCGGACGCCTGGCCCGCCGCCATCGGCTCGTTCCCGCGAACGGGCGTCGTCTTCATCGTCACAGTGTGCTCCTCAAGGGCATATGTATATCTACCTATCTAGATATACCCACATCGTGGGTGGGATGCGGCAATGGCTGTTTCCGTCGACAACAGGCACTGACTCGGATCCGCCCAGTCGCGCCTCTTTATACCCCATACCCCTAGCGGGTATATTGGATGGTGCGACGGAGGTGCGGGATGGCACACGGATATTCGGGCGACAAGCAGGCGCTGCTGATGAGGTTGCGTCGGGCCGAGGGCCAGGTGCGCGGGATCGCGCGAATGGTCGACGAGGAGGCCTACTGTATCGACGTCCTCACCCAGGTCTCCGCGGTCACGAAGGCGTTGGAGTCGGTTGCGCTGACTCTGCTGGAAGACCACCTCGGACATTGCGTCGCGGAAGCCGTCGGCGAAGGCGGGCCGGTCGCGCAGGAGAAGCTGCGTGAGGCGAACGCGGCCATCGCGCGCCTGGTGCGCTCATAGAAGCGCGCATTTCACATTCACTCAACGCTCGCGAAGGGAGCACATCATGGCCGGACAGGGATTGCGGGACCTCGGACTGCGGTCGACCAACGGTGGCGGCTGCGCGTGCTGCAGCCCCACCTCCCACAGCACTGCGACCAAGGACGCGGCCGCCCTCGTTGCGGAGCCGATCGAGGGCGACGAGGTGTCGGCTCAGTTCCTGGTCGAGGGCATGACCTGCTCGCACTGCGTGCGCAGCGTCACCGAGGAGGTGTCCGCGATCGATGGTGTCTCCGGTGTCGACGTCGATCTGAAGGCGGGCGGCGTATCGACGGTGACCGTGACCAGCACGGCGCCGGTGGATGCGGTGCAGGTGCGGCATGCGGTCGAGGAGGCCGGGTACAGCCTTGCGTCCACGTCATGAGCACGGGTCGGTGATGCGGTCTCCACAGCAACGGGGTGACTCCGCGGGCTGTTCAGTGATGGCGACCACGGGCTGACTCGACGAACGGCGCTCCCCCCGGGATCTTTGCCTGAGGGGAGCGCCGTTGCCGTCTGCGTGGTGATTCGCCGGGTGGCGTCAGCGGCCGAGGATCGTGCGGGCGCTGTTCGCCGGGGTGAGGT
>NZ_DBHD01000031.1:0-4297 GCF_002296025.1 Microbacterium sp. UBA837 | reverse complement strand
CGGATACGTCGTCTCCTCGTCGGCGTCGAGCCTGGCATCCGGCCGCACCCGCAACATCGGCGTCGTGATCCCTCACCTCGACCGGTGGTTTTTCAGCACACTCCTCAGCGGCATCGCCGAAGAGGTGACGCGGGCGGGCTACGACATCACGCTGTACAACGTGACGCCCGACCGGGAGCACCGCCGCCAGGTGTTCGACACCTTCCTGCGCCGGCAGCGGGTCGACGGGGTGATCGCTGTTGCGCTGGAGCTCGGCGAGCACGAGTCGCGGGCGCTGCTCTCGCTCGGAATGCCGGTGATCGCGATCGGCGGGCCGAACGAACTGCTTCCCACGCTCTCCATCGACGATGTGGGCCTCGGGCGCCTGGCCACCGAGCACCTGCTTGCGATGGGACACCTCGACATCGGTCACATCGGAGCCGACCCCGAGTTCGACATCGACTTCCACATTCCGTCCAGCCGCAGGCACGGTTTCGAGTCGGCGCTGCGGGCAGCGGGCATCGATCCGCGACCAGAGCTGTTCGAGCCCGGCGACTTCACGATCGAGGGCGGCTTCCGCGCAGCGAAGCAGCTCCTCGGCAGGCCCGGAGCATCGCCGACAGCGATCTTCGCGGCATCCGATGAGATGGCGATCGGGGCGATGCTGGCAGCCCGCGACCTGGGTTACCGCGTGCCGGAGGACCTGTCGATCGCAGGAATCGACGGCCACGAGCTGGGCCGATTCTTCGACCTGACCACGGTCGACCAGTTCCCCGCGGGGCAGGGCGCGCGCGCCGCCGCGACCATCCTCCACGAGCTCGAGCAATCGGCAGGCAGCGTCCCCGACCGCGAAGAACTGCCCTACGAACTCGTGGTGCGGGGCAGCACCGCGCGCATCGGCGCGTGACCGCGGGTCCGCTGCAGCTTGCGCGGGTGCCCGCGCAGGCGTAGTCTCGCCCGCCGTGACACTTGACGCGCCCGAATCGGGCGTACCCGAGACGCCCGTCGCTAAGCGCATCCTCCTGGGCCAGCCGCTGTCCTCTGACGCGATGGACGAGCACCTGCTCCCGAAGAAGATGGCGTTGCCGATCTTCGCCTCCGACGCACTGTCGTCCGTGGCCTACGCGCCGCAGGAACTGCTCATGATCCTGCTGACCGGCGGGCTCGCGTTCCTGGCCTTCTCGCCGTGGATCGCCGCCGCCGTCGTCGTGCTGCTGAGCGTCGTCGTGCTCAGCTACCGCCAGCTCATCAAGGCGTACCCGTCAGGCGGCGGGGACTACGAGGTGGCCCGCACCAACCTCGGTGAGGTACCCGGTGTCGTCGTGGCAGCCGCCCTGTTGGTCGACTACGTCCTCACCGTGGCGGTGTCGGTGGCCTCGGGAGTCGACAACATCATCTCCGCCCTCCCCGGGCTCGACCCGGCGCGCGTCGAACTTGCCATCGGCTTCGTCGTCGTGATCGTGCTCATCAACCTGCGGGGCGTGCGCGAGGCATCCCTCGTCTTCGCGATCCCCACCTATGTCTTCATCGGCTCGGTGGTGTTCATGATCGGCACCGGGCTCGTGCGCACCGCGCTCGGGGACCCGCCGGTTGCGTCATCCGCTGAGTTCGCGGTGCAGGCCGAGAGCCTGTCACAGGCTGCCGTCATCCTGCTCGTTCTGCGCGCCTTCTCGAGCGGATGCTCCGCCCTGACCGGTGTCGAAGCGGTCTCCAACGGCGTCCCGGCGTTCCGCCGCCCCAAGGTGCGTAATGCCCAGACCACCCTCACGATGATGGGCGGCGTCGCGATCCTGATGTTCGCGGGCCTGACCGCGCTCGCCCTGGTGGCGGGAGTGCACTACGCGGAAGATCCCTGCACGCTCGTCGGATTCGACTGCGCGAATCAGCCGCAGCCGAGCCTCATGGCGCAGGTCGCTGCCGCAACGTTCGGCATGGGGTCGATCCCCTTCTATCTGATTCAGGCTGCTACCGCGCTCGTGCTGCTGTTGGCAGCCAACACCGCCTTCAACGGCTTCCCCCTTCTCGGGGCGGTCCTGGCCCGCGACGGATACGCACCGAAGGCGCTGAACACCCGCGGCGACCGCCTCGTGTTCTCCAACGGGATGCTGGTGCTCGGTCTCATCGCGATCGCCGTGCTGGTCATCTACCAGGCCAATCTCACGACGCTCATCCAGCTGTACATCATCGGGGTCTTCGTCTCGTTCTCGATCGGCCAGATCGGCATGGTGCGACACTGGCGCCGCATCATCCGGGCCACCACCCGCGTCGAAGCGCGGCGAGATCCGGCATCCGGCCTCGAGCGCCGTGGCGCGATCACGGGACTGATCATCAACACGACCGGAGCTACCTTCACCGCCGCCGTTCTCGTCATCGTGACCGTGACGAAGTTCACGCACGGGGCCTGGCTCGTCTTCCTGGCGATCCCGATCCTTGCCACCCTGATGCTCGGCGTGAACCGGTACTACCGCGACGTCGAGCACGAGATCCGGATGGATGACGAGATCCACTTCGGCTCGGACGGCGATGTTGCACTCGTCATGGTCAGCCGGCTGCAGAAGCCGGTAGCGAAGGCGCTCGACTATGCGATGGCCGCGCGCCACGACAAGACGATTGCGCTCCACGTTGCGACCGACCACGAGGATGCCGACGCCCTGCAGGAGGAGTGGAAGGCGCACGGAATCCCCATTCCCCTCGTGATCATCGACTCGCCCTACCGCACCTACGCGGGACCGATCGGCGAGTTCATCCGGCGCTATCGCGAGAAGAACGGGCCGGCCGTGATGACCGTGTATCTGCCGCAGTACATCGTCGGGCACTGGTGGGAGACACTGCTGCACAACCGCCGCTCCCGGCGGCTCGCCCAACAGCTCATGCTGATCCATGGCGTCACGATCACGCTCGTGCCGTGGTTGCTCGACTCGTCCGAGCTGATCTACGGTCGCCGGTCGCGCCCCTTGCCTGGCCAGGAGCGCGCAGGGCGTCCCTACGATCCGGTCGAGAACTTCGAGCACGCCGAGCACTCGAGCCTCGAGCGTCCGCAGGATTAGCGCGCGGCATCCGTCACCCCGGACCACCGACCCGATCCGCCGACACGTACGGCGCGTACGCTGGAGGGGTGACCGTTCCTGCCGTGACCCCGCTGGATCTCGCCGCCATCCGCGCCGACTTCCCCTTGCTCGCGCAGGAGGTGAATGGCCACCCGCTCGCCTACCTGGACTCTGCCGCGACGAGCCAGAAGCCGCAGCAGGTGATCGATGCCGAGGTCGAGTTTCTGACGCACACGAACGCCGCGGTCCACCGCGGTGCTCACACGCTCGCAGCGGAGTCCACTGACGCGTTCGAGGATGCCCGTGAGGCGGTCGCCGCGTTCGTGGGCGCCGGCGAGGGGGAGCTCGTCTGGACTTCCGGTGCCACCGCCGGCATCAATCTCGTCGCATACGCGATCGGGAATGCGACCCTCGGGCGGGGCGGCGAGGCTGCGCGGCGCTTTGCCCTGCGCCCCGATGACGAGATCGTCGTCACGGAGTCCGAGCACCATGCGAACCTCATCCCGTGGCAGGAACTCGCTGCCCGCACGGGTGCGCGGCTGCGCCACATCCCGGTGCTGGACGACGGACGCCTCGACATGGATGCCGCCGCCGAACTGATCGGCGACCGCACCCGGATCGTCGCGTTCCCGCACGTGTCGAACGTGCTGGGCATCATCAACCCCATCGACGACCTCATCGCTCTGGCTCGCAGCGCCGATGCGATCACGGTGATGGATGCCTGTCAGTCAGTGCCGCACCTCAGCATCGACCTCCCGGCGATCGGCGTGGACTTCGCCGTGTTCTCGGGCCACAAGATGCTCGGCCCGTACGGCATCGGCGGGCTCTACGGCAAGCGCGAGCTGCTCAACGCACTGCCGCCGTTCCTTACCGGCGGGTCGATGATTACGACGGTGACCCTCGATGAGGCGCAGTACCTGCCCTCGCCGCAGCGCTTCGAGGCCGGGACGCAGCCGGTCTCGCAGGCTGTCGGCCTCGCCACCGCTGCCCGCTACCTGCAGTCGCTCGGGATGGACGCGGTTCACGCGCACGAGGTCGAGCTCGAGCGGCGCATGCGTGACGGGTTGCGCGAGATTCCCGGCATCCGTCTGCTCGGAGACACGGATGCCGCGCCCCGCGTCGGGCTCGCCTCCTTCGCGGTCGACGGCGTCCACGCTCACGACGTCGGGCAGTTCCTCGACTCGCGGGGCGTCGCGGTGCGCGTGGGACATCACTGCGCGCAGCCCCTGCACCGCCGGTTCGGTCTTACGGCCTCGGTGCGGGCCTCGGCA
>NZ_DBHD01000108.1:0-9425 GCF_002296025.1 Microbacterium sp. UBA837 | reverse complement strand
GCGTAGGGACATGTCACTTCCCCCGCTCGTCGAGCCCGTCGAGGCCCTGACGGATGCCGAACGCGACCGCACGGCGCGTCACCGCAAACTCTTCGCCATCGGCGATCTGGGTCAGCGCCGCCTCGCCGCAGCTCGCGTCGCGGTCGTGGGAGCCGGCGGGCTCGGGTCCTCCGTCATTCTGGCCCTTGCCGCGGCCGGCATCGGAACGATCGGCATCATCGACGACGACGTCGTGGACCTGACCAATCTGCACCGGCAGATCATTCACTCGGTCGAGACCGTGGGCGAGCCGAAGACGGAAAGTGCCGCGGCTCGTGCACGCGGCCTGGCACCCGACGCGCGTGTGATCGAACACCCGGTGCGCCTGACCGCGGCGAACGCGCGCGAGATCCTGTCTGACTACGACCTCGTGCTGGACGGGTCCGACACCTTCGAGACCCGCGACGTCGTGGATGCCGCAGCCGCAGAGCTCGGGCTGCCGGTCGTGTGGGGGAGCGTACTGGAGTTCTGGTCGCAGGTGACGGTGTTCTGGGCGGAGCCGCCGGCCGGCACCGATCCGGTGCGCCTGAGCGACCTGTTCCCGGCCGGTTCGACCGGACAGGTCGTCACGTGTGAGGACGTCGGGGTGCTCGCATCGGTGTGCATGCAGACCGGCTCGCTGATGGCATCCGAGGCGATCAAGCTCATCGTCGGCGAGGGGCGCCCGCTTCTGGGTCGGATCGCCGTCATCGACGCCCTCGCCGGAACGATGCGAGAACTCCCGGTCCGCTCGGCATCCGCCCTTTCTACGCCCTCCCACGTATGAGTTTCACTCGCACTGTCGCCGAGCATCGCCACGCGATCCTCGCGGCGACCACCGTCCTGACCGCGGTTCGGATGCCGATCACGGATGCCTGGGGTCGCACGACCGCGGAACCTGTTGCCGCAACGCTCGAGATCCCCGCCTTCGACAATTCCGCGATGGATGGCTACGCAGTCCGAGCGGGCGACGGGGGTGGGCGGCGCACCGTCGTCGTGGATATCCCGGCAGGCGTTGCCCCCGGCGCGAGCATCGGGCCCGGGGAAGCGGCCCGGATCATGACGGGAGCGCCGCTTCCGGCCGGAGCCGACGCCATCGTCCCGCACGAACAGACCGCGGAGCCGTTCCGCGATGTCGCCCCCGGGTCGCTCATTCACCTCGACGCGCAGCCGACGCCCGCCGCGCATATTCGTGGTCAAGGCGACGATGTCTCGGTCGGTGATGTCGTGGTTGCCGCGGGGGAGCGACTGGGTGCGTTGCAGCGATCGGCCGCGGCAGCGGCAGGTGCAGCATCCGTTCTCGTTCGACCGGCTCCGCGCGTGGTTGTGATCGCCAGCGGCGACGAGTTGGTTGCGCCCGGGGAGCCCGTGGGGCCGGGGCAGATCCCCGAGTCGAACGGTCTGCTGCTCGACGGACTCGTGCGAGGCGCCGACGCTGTCGTCACCGAGCTCATCCGCGTCGGCGATGACCCGGCCGTGTTGCGGCGGGTGCTCGCTCGCGTCGAAGCCGACGCCCCGGATGCGATCGTGCTCACCGGTGGGGCAAGCGTCGGCGCCTACGAGGTGGTGCGGGACGTTCTCGAACCGACCGGCGTGCAGTTCCTCACCGTCGCGATGCAGCCCGGCAAGCCGCAGGGGCACGGCGCCATCGGCGGCATCCCGGTGTTCTGCCTGCCCGGGAACCCCGTGAGCGTCGCTGTGTCGTTCGAGGCCTTCGTGCGCCCGGCGCTGCTGCGGATGCAGGGAAGACGTGACGTGCTGCGCCCCGTCATCCGCCTGCGGGTATCGGACGGATGGCGAACCCCGCCAGCCCGCGAGCAGTTCATGCCCGTCGCCATCGATCGGTCCGACCCTGCGGCATGGACCGTCCGTCCCGCGACCGCCGGAGGATCCGGCTCCCACCGTGCCGGCGCACTCGCGCTCGCCGAGGCGTGGGCGGTGGTCCCGGCATCCATCGAGGAGGTAGCCGCCGGCGACCTCGTCGATGTCATGCTGGTGACATGAGTTTCACGCACCTCGACGAGTCCGGTCACGCCCGCATGGTGGATGTGACCGGCAAGCAGCCGACGGTGCGTGCCGCATCCGCCCGCGCCTTCGTCACGATGGCTCCAGACACCGTCGCTGCGCTGCGTGACGGCAGTGTGCCGAAGGGGGATGTGCTGGCCGTCTCGCGGATCGCCGGAATCCAGGCCGCCAAGCGCACACCCGAGCTGCTTCCGCTCGCGCACGTGATCGGGGTCCACGGTGTCGTCGTGGACCTGCAGATCGAGGACGCCGGGGTGAGCATCACGGCGACGGTGCGCACTGCTGACCGCACCGGGGTCGAGATGGAGGCGCTCACCGCCGTGACCGTCGCCGCGCTCTCGGTGGTCGACATGGTCAAGGGCATCGACCGCACCGTCACGATCACGGATGCCTGCATCACCGCCAAGGAGGGCGGCCGCTCAGGATCGTGGACACGCGAGGAGTGACGCCCGGAAGCGGCCAGGATTCGGCTTCGACGCCGGGCCTACCTGCGCCCGTCGCGGGCTCGCGAGCGCGGCTCGGCGCGATCATCTTGTCGGGAGGCCGAGCATCACGGATGGGCGGGGTCGATAAGACCGCCCTGACGGTAGCGGGGCGGTCACTGCTCAGCCGCACGGTCCGGGCCGCAGGGGCTGTGTGCGACGGCACAGTCGTCGTCGTCGGTGCGCCGCCCGTGGACCCTGCGGCGGGGCACGAGCCCGTCGACAGCGAGCCGAACGCAGGATCAATCCCGCTCGAAGCGGCGTCAGCGGATGCGGATACGTCTCTCATCCTGCGTTCGGGACCGTCACATCTCGTGGTGATGCGCGAGGAACCGGCAGGAGGCGGGCCGGTAGCGGCGATCGCCGCGGCGATCGGCCGCGTGGACGCCGATGAGGTCCTGCTGCTGGCCGGTGACCTCGCCGCGGGCGATCGCGCCGTGGCGGCCCTTCTCGCGGCGGGCCTCGATGACGCCGCGGGAGCCGACGGGGTCGTGCTTGTGGACCGTGCAGGTCGCCGCCAGTGGCTCTGTGCACGGATTCGGACGCAGGCGCTCGTCGACGCTGCCGCGCGACAGACAGAGCCGGTGGGTGCGCGGATGAGCGACCTGTTCGCCGACCTGCGATGTCGGTATCTGCCGGATACAACTGGGGTGACGACCGACGTCGACACGTGGCAGGATCTCTCCCGTGCCCGGTCTCGAGAGTCAGGAGCCAGCATGAACGACCGCACCCTTCCGCCCGAAGCACTCGATGAGTGGTCCTCGGTGCTGCGTGATCGCTTCGGGTTGGATGCCGAGCAGGTGCCGATCGCGCTCGTGCTCGACCTCGCACGCGATGTCGCGCATGACGTTGCACGCCCCGCCGCGCCTCTGAGCGCCTTCGTCGCGGGGCTGGTTGCCGGCCGTGCAGGCGGCAGCCCCGAGGATACGGCGGCTGCCCTCGCCGAGGTCGTCGCGCTCGCCGGCGCGTGGGCGGAAGGGCGTGCCCCCCACAGCGGCGGGGGCGGAGTCTGATGGCGACGGTTCGTTACTTTGCCGGCGCGGCTGAAGCGGCCGGTGCCGAGGAGGAGGTCCGCGGCGAGCAGACGCTAGACGCCCTGCGCGCTGCGGTGGTCACCGACCACGAACGCCTCGGATTCGTGCTGCCGCGGTGTGCGGTGCTCGTCAACGGAGAGCGCACGGATGCCGATATGCCGCTGTCGGCATCCGATGTCGTCGACATCTTGCCGCCCTTCGCCGGCGGCTGAGCGCGACCGAACTTCGCCGGTCTTGGCCGCTGAACCCACAGGTCTCGCGCCGACCCCACACGTTCTTGGGTGCGGAAGGCGTGGGTTCGGCGTGGAAGGTGTGGGTTCGCGGAAGGTGCGGGCCCGCAGCGGAAGGGTGCGGATGCCGGGGTCAGCCGCCGATCGCGCTCATGGGGCGCTGGGGCTGCAGGAATCCGGGGTCGTCGATGCCGTGGCCTGCGCGCTTGCCCGCGATCGACCGGCGTAGCAGGTCGGCTATGGCGTCGTCATCCGCGGGCGAGCTGCCCTCCGCGCCGCGCAGGAGCGGCAGCAGATCGGACTCCTCGCGGGCGAACAGGCAGTTGCGGATCTGCCCGTCGGCAGTCAACCGCACCCTGTCGCACGCACCGCAGAACGGCGCTGACACCGACGCGATGAGCCCGACCGTGGTCGGTCCGCCATCAACGAGGTAGTCCTGCGACGGCGACGAACCGCGCTCGCCGATCGGCGTGAGCGTGAAGCGCCGCGTGAGCTTGTCGAGGATCTCACCCGCATCGACCATCTCGGAGCGAGACCACGTGTGGCCGGCATCCAGCGGCATCTGCTCGATGAACCGCATTTGAGCCCCGTTGTCGACCGCGAACTGCACCAGGTCGACGATCTCGTCGTCGTTGACGCCGCGCATCGGCACCGCGTTGAGCTTGAGGGGTGCGAAGCCGGCACGGCGGGCGGCACGGATGCCGGACAAGACGTCATCCAGACGGTCGCGGCGCGTCAGCTCAGCGAAGCGGTCGCGGCGCAGCGTGTCGATCGACACGTTCACCCGCGCAAGACCGGCCTCGCGTAGCGGCTCGGCAAGCTCGGGGAGCTTCAGTCCGTTGGTGGTCATCGACACCTCGAGCGGACCCGCGACGCCCTCGATCGCGGCGACACGCCGAACGACGTCCACGATGTCGCGACGCAGCAGCGGCTCACCGCCGGTCAGTCGAACCTCGACGATCCCGAGGCTTGCGAGCACTCCCGCGACCCGCACGATCTCGTCTGTCGTCAGGATGCTGCTCTTCGCGAGCCACTCGACGCCCTGCTCCGGCATGCAGTAGGTGCAGCGGAGCGAACACCGGTCAGTCAGCGAGATGCGCAGGTCCCGGTGCACCCGGCCGAACCTGTCGACCAACTGCCCGCGCGAGCCGGGCGCCGCCCGCTCGGCGTACGTCGCATCAACGCCGCCGGGGCGAGCGAGCGTCGTCGGCAGGGGCAGGGGAACGGCACTCATGCGTCGAGTCCCACCCAGCTCGCGGTGCCGTCGTGCTCGTGCTGGCGCTTCCAGATCGGTAGGTCGGTCTTGATGCGCTCGATCAGTGCCCGGCACACCTCGAATGCGGGAGCGCGGTGGGCGCTTGAGACCGCGACGACGACGGCGAGATCGCCGACACCGAGCTTTCCGATGCGGTGCGTGACGGCGATGGCGCACTCGGCCTCAGTCTCCGCGAGACATGACGCCGCGATACAGCCCAGGATCCGCTCGGCGTCCGGATGTGACGAGTACTCGAGCAGCGTCACCTCACCGCGTGCGCCCGGATCGTGGTCGCGGACCGTGCCGACGAAGGTCGCAATCCCGCCGGCGGTCGGACCCGACACCGCCGCGATGTGCGCAGCGAGGTCGAGGGGCTCATCGCTGATCCGCGCGATCCGTATGGCGTCTGCCATCAGTGATCCCCGCCCGTGAGCTGGTCCAGAACGTGCGGCAGCAGCGGGAGCAGCGTCTCGAGGCCCTCGGCGGCGCCGCGCGTCGACCCGGGCAGATTCGCGATCACGGCGCCTGGCCCGTCGACGACACCGACGATCCCGCGCGAGAGCGCCGCCATCGGCGTGGATGCCGCGCCCTCGCGCCGCAACACCTCGGCAAGACCCGGAACCTCCCGGTCGATCACGGTCCGGGTCGCTTCGGGGGTGCGATCGCGGGGGCCCACTCCGGTGCCGCCGGTCGTGATGATCACCCGGGCACCGGCATCCAGCCCGCGACGGATGCCGCCGGCAACCGAGTCCTGCCCGTCGGCCACGACGATCGCCGCGTCGCACACGTACCCAGCCTCGCCGAGTCGTCGAACAAGAGCCGGTCCTGTCGCATCCGGACGCTCCCCGGATGCCGCGCGGTCAGATGCCGTCACGACGGCAGCGCGGACCCCTGCCCCGCCCGGGGGCGCAGCAGTGGCGGCATCCGGGGCGGCTGTCACGAGCTCGGCTGTTCCGAACCCCGGCGCTCGAGCCGGATGATGACGGACTTCGAGGTCGGCGTGCCCGATCCGTCGGCAGTCGAGTCCAGCGGAACGAGCAGGTTCGTCTCGGGGTAGTAGGCGGCGGCGTTTCCGACGGGGGTGTCGTAGTGCACCACCCGGAACTCCTCTGCACGCCGCTCGGTTCCGTCGGTCCACACCGATACGAGGTCGACGATCTCGCCGTCGGCGACGCCCGCGGCTTCGGCATCCGTGCTGTTCACGAGTACGACGCGACGCCCGTCACGGATGCCGCGGTACCGGTCATCCTTGCCGTAGATCGTGGTGTTGTACTGGTCGTGGCTGCGCAGGGTCTGCAGCAGCAGGTGGCCCTCGGGGATCTTCGGATACTCGAGTTCGTTGGCCGTGAAGATCGCCTTACCCGTCACCGTGGTGAAGCGGCGCTCGTCGCGGGGGCCATTCGGGAGGAAGAAGGTGCGGCCCTTTGCGATGCGCGCCTCGTAATCGTCGAACCCGGGAACGACTGCCTCGATGTGCGCGCGCACTGTTGCGTAGTCGGCTTCGATGGCCTTCCAATCGGCCTGCGGAGCGTTCGGTAGGGCGTTGGGCCCTGCGAACAGGCGCTCGGCGATCCGTGCCACGATCGCCACCTCCGACAGCATGTCGTCGGCGGGGGGTTTCAGGCGCCCGCGCGAGGCGTGGACGGCGCCCATCGAGTCCTCGACCGTCACGCGCTGGTCGATTCCGCCGCGATGGTCGCGATCGGTGCGGCCGAGGGTCGGCAGGATGACGGCGCGTGTGCCGGTCACGAGGTGCGAGCGGTTGAGTTTGGTCGAGACCTCGACCGTCAAGCGCAGGTTTCGCATGGCGGCTTCGGTCACGGCGGTGTCGGGGGTGGCCGACACGAAGTTCCCGCCCATCCCCATGAAGAAGCGTGCCTTCCCGTCCCGCATCGCCCGGATCGCCTCGACGGTGTCGTAGCCGTGCTTGCGCGGAGCGGCGAACGAGAACTCCGCGTCGAGGGCCTCGAGGAACGGCTCCGGCATCTTCTCGTAAATGCCCATGGTTCGATCGCCCTGCACGTTCGAGTGACCGCGCACGGGACAGACGCCGGCGCCCGGGCGCCCGACGTTCCCCTGCAGGAGGAGCAGGTTGACCACATCGCGCAGCATCGCGACCGAATGCTTGTGCTGGGTCAGGCCCATCGCCCAGCACACGATCGTCGCGGGGGAGGCGATCACGCGGTCGCCGATTTCCCGCATCCGTGCCTCGGTGAGCCCCGTCGCGGTCTCGAACTCGCTCCAGGATGCCGCCTGAATCAGGTCTGCGTAGGCGGCAAAGTCGCTTGTGTGCTGCGTCAAGAAGTCGGCATCCAGGATGCCGGGCTCGCCAGCCTCGATGCGACGCTCGTGCTGCTCGAGCAGGTGCTTGGCCAGCGCCTGGAACAGGGCCTGGTCGCCGCCCATCCGGATCTGTACGAACTCATCGGCGATCGGGGTGCCGTCACCGATCACACCACGCGGGATCTGCGGGTTCTTGAACCGCATGAGGCCGGCCTCGGGAAGAGGGTTCACGGCGACGATCGTCGCGCCCTTCATCTTCGCCTTCTCGAGGGCGCTCAGCATGCGCGGGTGGTTGGTGCCGGGGTTTTGGCCCGCGACGATGATGAGGCTGGCGTTGTGGATGTCTTCGATCGACACCGTGCCCTTGCCGATGCCGAGCGTCTGCGACAGCGCGACGCCGCTTGACTCGTGGCACATGTTCGAGCAGTCGGGGAGGTTGTTGGTGCCCAGGCCCCTCACCAGCAGTTGGTAGAGGAAGGCGGCCTCGTTCGAGGTTCGGCCGGAGGTGTAGAAGATCGCCTCATCGGGGCTGTCGAGCCCGCGCAATTCGTCGGCGATCAGGTCGAGCGCTTCGTCCCAGCTGGCAGGACGGTAATGCGTGGCCCCCTCGTCGAGAATCATCGGTTCGACCAGGCGCCCCTGCTGTCCGAGCCAATAGTCGTCGTGCTCGAGAAGATCGGCGATCGAGTGCTTCGCGAAGAAATCAGCAGAGACACGGCGCACGGTGGCCTCCTCGGCCACGGCCTTCGCGCCGTTCTCGCAGAACTCGGCGATGTGACGCTTGTCTTCCTCGGGCCACGCGCAGCCGGGGCAGTCGAACCCGTCCTTCTGGTTCACGCGCAGCAGCGTCCGGGCACTGCGCACGAGGCCCATCTGCTCGATCGACATCTCAAGGGCGTGCATCACGGCGGGAACGCCGACAGCTTCGGTCGCGGGCGCCGAGACACGGAGCTTCGACTCGTCGATATCTGCGGTGGGGGCGGACTTTGCCATGGTGGATTCTCCGGGTGGACTCTCCGGCGGGAGCGGCTCATCCTCTCCACGCCGCCGGTCGACGTCGACCTGTTCTCCCGAGACTAACGCCGATCCTCGGCATCCGGCCCCGTCGCGCAGGTGCGGGGCACAATGGGAGCTGAACGAAGGGGTCGAGATGGCGACAGGGATGACGCGGCACCGCGTGACCCGCGTGCGGTGGAACGACGGCGCGGATGCCGCGACGACCTCGACGCGGGAAGACGTCGTGGCCCGCGAAGAGCCGCTGGAGATCCGGATCGACGGCACGTCCTGGTCGGTCACGATGCGCACACCCGGCGACGACTTCGACCTGGTGGCCGGGTTCCTGGTCTCGGAGGGCGTGATCGCTGCGCGCGATGAGCTCGCCTCGTTGCGTTACTGCGCCGGATTCGACGAGTTCGGTCGCCGCGAAGAGAACACCTACAACGTCATCGACGCAGTGCTGGGCCGGGGCGCGGTTCCCCCGACGGATGCCCACGCGCGCCATTCCACGACGACCTCAGCCTGCGGTATCTGCGGCACCACCTCGATTGAGGCTGTCAGCAAGCAATCCCGTTTCGACGTGGCCGGCGACGGCATCCGGGTCGATGCCGGCATCCTGGCGCGTCTTCCCGACGTGCTGCGGCAGAGCCAGGCCCTGTTCGATCGGACCGGCGGCGTCCACGCGGCGGGCCTCTTCACCGCTGAGGGGGAGTTGTTGTGCCTGCGTGAGGACGTCGGGCGCCACAATGCCGTCGACAAGATCGTCGGGTGGGCGGTGCGCGAAGACCGACTGCCGCTCTCGGGAACAGTGCTGCAGGTGTCGGGGCGTGCGTCGTTCGAGCTTGTGCAGAAGGCGCGGCTCGCCGGCATCCCGGTGCTCGCCGCCGTCAGCGCGCCCTCGTCTCTCGCGGTGGATCTGGCGGCGGCATCCGGGATGACCCTCGTCGGGTTCAGCCGCGGCTCGAGTCTCGCGATCTACACCCGGCCCGACCGGGTGCTCGTGCCGACCGCCGCCGAGGTCCTCACCCGCTGACCGCTCGCATCCGGCTCCAGGGCGCGTCCCGCAGGAAGCCAGAGGGCGGCGATCGCGCTGATCACCAGC
>NZ_DBHD01000014.1:0-2709 GCF_002296025.1 Microbacterium sp. UBA837 | reverse complement strand
GAGTCGCTGAGATTCAGCTCGTACCCCTGGTCTCGAACGTGCTGCCCGAGGCGTTCCTTGAACACGGGGTAGTTGTAGTCGCCGACCATGAGCTTCGGAAGCCCCTCGCCGACCGAGTCGAGCTCGGCCAGAGCGGTGCGGATCTGATGCCGACGCAGCGAGTTCAGCGCCGTCAGCGGCGCAGCGTGGAACGAAGCGACGACGATGTCACTGCCCGTATCGATGTCGTGCAGGCGCACCCCCAGCATCCGCTCCTCCGCGGGCTTGAGCACTCGATCGTGCAGCGATTTCTTCAGCGCGATCGCCCGCACGTCAACGGCCCGATACGTGTTCTCGCGGTAATACACGGCAAGACCCAGGCGGTTGCGCTGCGTCGAGTCGGCGAGCACGAGCCCACCGATGTCATCGGGGATGTCGGTCGTATCGGCTTCCTGCAGACAGAGCAGATCAGCACCGTGGCGCTCGACGAGCTCTCGCAGCTCGGTTGCCGCACGGTGCTTGCGCAGGTTGTACGAGATGACCTTCATGCCACTCCCCACGATAGAGGGGCACGGATGCCGACCGCGTGCGCTCCGCTGGACATATCCCCAGCGTTTGCGATCTCTTCACCGCAGGAGGGGTTCACGGGGATCCTCCGAAGCCCTCCGCTAGAGTTTGGTCGTGCCCTCCCGACGCGCCTCCGCGGTGCAAGAACAGCCCGAGTCCGCAGCGGTGCGCCCGGAATCACAGCCGAAGGTCCTGCCCGGGTGGGCTATCGCGACGATCGTGTCGGTCGGCGTCCTTCTCGTGGCAGCCATCGCCGCCACCGTCTGGATGTTCCTGAATAACTGGGTGCGTGATTTGACCGCTACCGCACCGGCAGTCGGGACGACGATCATCGCCCCGGAGGAGTCGAAAGCCGCCCTCGCACTGCCGGGCCTCGCCGACGGCACCGACGAGTTCGCCGCTACCGACTACCTGGCAGCCCAGCCCACCGCCTACTGGTTGACCCCCGAGATCGATCCGGTGAGTGAGATCGGCGCGCGGATGACGAATCTCCTGAGCGAGGCCCGCACGCAGGGCAAGGCGCTGGCGATCGTGGTCTACGGGCTTCCCGAGCGCGACTGCAGCGCGGGCCTCTCCGCGGGCGGACTGGACGATGCAGCCTACGCCGAGTGGACGCAGATCATCGGCGAGGCCCTGCACTCGGCCCCCGACATCCAGAAAACCGTTGTCCTCGAACCCGACAGCCTGGCCCTCGCCCCCGAGTGCGGAAACACCGCCGAGCGCACGGAGCAGCTGCGGAATGCGATCACCCGACTTGCCTCGACGAACACCTGGATCTATGTGGACGGCGGTCACTCGACCTGGCTGCCGGCCTCGCAGATGGCCGAGCTCATCAACGGCATCGGCATGAACGATGTTATCCGCGGCTTCGCGACGAACGTCTCGAACTACAACGACACGGCGATCGAGTTCGACTACGCCCACCAGCTCTCGGGCCTGACCGGCGGCCTTCACGCGATCGTTGACACGTCTCGCAACGGCGCCGGCTCCAACGGCGAGTGGTGCAACCCCCCGGGCAGGCTCATCGGCGCTCCCGGCGGCACCTACGGCGACGACGTCGTCGACACGAACCTCTGGATCAAGCCGCCAGGCGAAAGCGACGGCACCTGCAACGGCGGACCGGTAGCCGGCGCATGGTGGCCCCAGTCCGCGGTGGAGCTGACCCGCAACGTCACGCTCCCCTGAGGACGGCGCTCGGCACGCAGGCCACCGTGGCACGCCGACGGATGGCCGCGCCCCCGGTCTGCCCGCCTGTGTACGATCAAGAGGGTCGGCCGCGCATGCCTGGGATTGCGCGGCTCGGATACTCGACCCAGCCCGACGCGAAAGAGACAATCGAGCATGAGCACTGACGCGGGGGTGAGCAAGACCGCCGTCATCGTCGAGGATGATCCGCAGATCCGGCATATCCTCGCCGAAACACTCGAGGCGGCCGGGTTCTCGACGGTCTCGGTGGGCAATGGCATCGACGGTGTCCGTGCCGTCCTCTCCTACCAGCCACTGATCACGACCCTCGATGTGAACATGCCCGGTATCGACGGGTTCGAGGCAGCCCGGCGCATCCGCGCCCAGAGCGACACCTACATCATCATGCTCACGGGCCTCGAAGACGAGGCTGACGTCGTCCTGGGTTTGGGAGCCGGTGCCGACGAGTACATCGTCAAGCCGTTCCGCCCGCGGGAACTGCGGGCACGGATCGAAGCGCTGCTGCGCCGCCCGCGCCAGACACCGACTGCAGCCCAGCCGCCCGCGCAGGCACCCTCGGGGCCCTCGTTCCCGGGCGCGCGACCCGCCATCGTTACCCAGCCCGCGGCGCCCAGCGCCGTGCCGCCGGCAGCGCAGCAGCCGTTCGCCACTATCGATGCGACCGGAGCCGTCACTCCTGGCGACCCCGCCCAGGCCCCGAGCCAGCATCCGGCACAGGCTCCCTACCCGGCAGGGCAACAGCCGACCCAGGCCCCACCCCAGCCCGGCTACCCCGCTCAGCACCCCGGTTATCCGCAGCCCGGAGGCGCACAGCCGTACTATCCGCCGACGCCGCAGGCTCCGATCGACCCGCCGGGGGCCGGCGGCAACCAGCAGCCTCCCGGATCTCAGTTGGTGGCACGCACACCACCGAACGCCCCGGTCCCAGGTCCCGGTGGTCACCACCTCGGACCTCAC
>NZ_DBHD01000044.1:0-5968 GCF_002296025.1 Microbacterium sp. UBA837 | reverse complement strand
AGCATTGAGGGGATCGCCGCCGAGGCGGGGGCCGGCAAGCAGACGATCTATCGGTGGTGGCCGGGAAAGAGCGACCTGGTCGCCGAGGCGCTCATCGAGGGCTTCCTGATGCCCGAACACTTCGCGCCCAGCTTCACGGGGACACTGCGAGACGATCTGGCGAGCTGGATGCGTATCGTCCTGGACTTCGTCGATGACCCCGGGCATGACGAGATGCTCCGGTCGCTGCTGGCAGCGGGAACGACCAACCCTGCGATCGGCGAGCGCATTCGCGAGCGACTCGGGGCTGACGGTGACCTCGTGCATCGGCTCGAAAAGGGCGTGACCGATGGCGAACTGCCGCCGACAGCACCCATCTCCTCGATCATCGAGCTTCTGGTCGGCGCGATCGTCCTACGCGTCTTCGCGCCCTCGAACCGGGACGACGGTGAGGCCGAGCGGCTCGTCGACGTCGTCCTCGGAACCCACACCGCACGCGGCCAGTGAGTCGCGACGGATAGAATCGACGGATGTCGCGGCATCCGCGATACCCTCGCGCGCAGCGCATCCCCGACCCAGGAGTTCCTCCGTGGCCGAGCAGTCCCGCCTCGACAAAGTGATCGCCCTTGCCCGCCACCGCGGGTTCGTCTTCCAAGCCGGCGAGATCTACGGGGGCTCCCGCTCCGCATGGGACTACGGCCCGCTCGGCACCGAGCTCAAAGAGAACATCCGCCGTCAGTGGTGGCAGACCTTCGTCCGCGGGCGCGGCGACATGGTCGGCCTCGATTCCTCGATCATCCTGCCCAAGCGCGTGTGGGAGGCATCCGGGCACGTCGCGACCTTCACCGACCCCCTCGTCGAGTGCCTGCAGTGCCACAAGCGGTTCCGCGCCGACAACCTCATCGAGGACTTCGAGGCGCGCAAGGGTCGCACCGCCGAGAACGGGCTGGCCGACGTGCCGTGCCCCAACTGCGGCACGAAGGGCCAGTACACCGAACCCCGCGCGTTCTCGGGTCTGGTCAAGACCTACCTCGGGGTCGTCGACGACGAGTCGGGCCTGTACTACCTCCGCCCCGAAACCGCGCAGGGCATCTTCGTGAACTTCACGAACGTGCTCACCGCGAGCCGCAAGAAGCCGCCCTTCGGGATCGGTCAGGTCGGCAAGGCGTTCCGCAACGAAATCACCCCCGGCAACTTCATCTTCCGAACCCGCGAGTTCGAGCAGATGGAGATCGAGTACTTCACTCCCCCGGCCGAGGCTCCGGAGTGGTTCGACCACTGGGTCGAGGCGTGCTGGGACTGGTTTACCGACCTCGGTATCGACCCAGCGAACATGCGGCGCTTCGATGTGCCCGAGGAGGATCGCGCCCACTACTCCGCCGGCACGATTGACGTCGAGTACCGCTTCGGGTTCCCGGGCAAGGAGTGGGGCGAGCTCATGGGGGTCGCCAACCGCACCGACTACGACCTGAAGAGCCATGCCGAGGCATCCGGGCAGAGCCTGACCTACTTCGACCAAGCCTCGGGCGAGAAGTACACCCCGTATGTCATCGAGCCCTCGTTCGGGCTTACTCGCGCCATGATGGCGTTCCTCGTCGACGCTTACCGCGAAGAAGAGGTTGCCAACGCGAAGGGTGGCACCGACACCCGGACCGTCTTGAAGCTTGACCCGCGCCTGGCGCCGGTCAAGGTCGCTGTGCTGCCGCTGTCGCGCAACGAGGCACTCTCGCCGCTCGCGCGTGGGCTCGCTGATCGCTTGCGCGGGCACTGGGCTGTCGATTTCGACGATGCAGGCGCGATCGGTCGCCGTTACCGCCGACAGGACGAGATCGGTACCCCGTTCTGCGTCACCGTCGACTTCGATTCCCTCGACGACAACGCCGTCACGGTGCGTGATCGCGACACGATGGCCCAAGAGCGTGTGCCGCTCGAGAGCGTCGAGGCCTATCTCGGCGAGCGCCTCACCGGCGCCTGACACAGGCTGCGGAATCGAGGGTGAGTATCAGCCCTTGGCGGCAGCCTTCATCGCCTTCTTGTGCTCTCGCACCTTCGCAAGGGACTCGGGGCTGGTGATGTCAGCGACGCTGCGGAAGGACCCTTCTTCGCCGTAGGGAGCGGAGGCCTCGCGCCATCCGTCCCCGTCGTACCCGTACTGCTTTCCCAGCAGGGCGAGGAAGATCTTCGCCTTCTGCTCCCCGAACCCGGGCAGCTTCTTCAGTCGTCTCAACACCTCGGCGCCATCGGGTTCGCCCCGCGTCCATATCTCGGCGGCATCGTCATCCCAGTCGGTCGCGACCGCCGCACACAGCGCCTGCACCCTGCCCGCCATCGATCCCGGAAACCGGTGCACGGCCGGGGTCTGGCGGAACACCTCGACGAATGCTTCGGGGGCGTACGCCGCCAGGGCGGATGCGGAGAGCTCTCCCGTTCGTTCCCTGATCTTCTTCGGGCCTGTGAAGGCGGTCTCCATCGCGATCTGCTGATCCAGCAGCATCCCGATCAGGAGGGCCAGCGGGTCATCCGACAGCAGACGGTCAGCAGCCTCGTCGCCGGTGATGTGCAACTCCATGTCATCAGTGTTCCACGCACCTCCCTCCTTCAGCCCAGTTGTCCTTCGCTCAGCCGACTTGTCCTCCTTTCAGCCGACTTGTCCTTCCTTGAGTCGAGTTGTCCTTAGTTGCTCGATGTGGGTGAAGGACAACTCCCGCGGAGGAAGGACAACTCGCGCGGAGGAAGGACAACTCGGCTGGGATTGGGGCTCGCGCGGATGGTGGAGGATGGAGGAATGGCCGAATCCGCGTTCGAGAAGCTGGTCGAACACGCCAGATCCGAGCACGTCGTCGTTGTCGGTGCCGGGATCGCCGGACTGGTTGCCGCGCTGGAGTGCGCGAAGGTCGGGCTGCAGGTGACGCTGGTTGAAGCATCCGAGCGTCTCGGCGGCGCCATCGCGCGCGCCGAGGTCGCGGGTATCGCTGTCGACCTCGGCGCCACGGGCTGGGCTACCCGAAACGGTGCAGTCGACGCGCTCGTGGCGGAACTGGGTCTCGGCGATGAGGTGGTCGAGCCGGCGAACGCGGATGTCTGGGTCGCGGTTTCCGGTGGGGTCCAGCCCTACCCGGAGCAGACCGTGGCCGGCATACCGGCGAATCCGTGGGATCCGATGGTGCGCCGCGTGATCGGGTGGGCCGGCACCTGGCGGGCCTATCTCGACCGGCTGCGCCCGCCGCTGACCATCGGGAAAGAACGCAACCTCGGCACACTCGTTCGTCGTCGCATGGGCGGGCAGATTCTGGGCCGGCTCGTTGCCCCGCTGATGCGGGCCCGGTACGGACTGGTCCCCGACGCGGTGGATGTCGGCCTCATCGCGCCCGGACTGAGTTCGGCACTGACGCGAACCGGATCGCTCGCCGCCGCGGCTGGCGAATTGCTGGCGGTCGCCGACGACGAGTCAGGGGTTCCGCCGATCCGTGGCCTGGTGGGCGGACCGACACGTCTGGTCGATGCCCTGATCGCGCGCCTTGGCGACTACGGGGCTTCTGTCATCACCGGGGCGCGAGTATCCCAGCTCACGTCCTCGGGCGGTTCCTGGACCGTCACCCTGGATACCGTCGATGAGACGCAGACACTGGCCGCTGACGCCGTGATCGTCGCAACGGAAGCTGCCGACGCCACCCGCCTCGTGCCCTTCTCCGTCCCTGAGCTCCTGACGCGCGAACTCGTGCAGGATGTCGTCACGCTCGTCGCCTCCGCGCCGGCACCCGAGGAGCAGCACACCACCGTCTTCACGCTGAACCCCGCAACCGAACCGGTTGTCGCGTCGGACGAGACCGCGCGCTGGACCGGTACTGTCACCGGGGTGCGCGTGGCCCGCCTCACGTATGGTGACCTCGAGACCGCGCCCCCGACTGCCGCGCTCAGTGACGACGACGTTTTCGTCAAGGCGGCGCGTGAGGCTGAAGCCTTGCTCGGTCTACCCGCTGACGCGGTTGTCGAAGCGCGTCGAGACCGGTGGGTGCAGCCGCCGGCCGCCGTGATGCGGGGGCGAGACGAGGCAGCCCAGACGCTGCGAGAGCGGGTAGGCAAAGTGCGCGGTCTCGGGCTCGTCGGGGCGTGGGTGTCGGGCCCGGGCCTCGCGCGCGTCGTCGCGCACGCGCGCGAGGAGGCTGAGCGGCTCCGTGTCAACCTCCTGTGGGGGACACATGCCGATGGCGTTACGCTGGGTGAGGACCACCCGCTCGACAAGCGTGAGGAGACCCCATGAGGGGCAAAGCAGGACTCGTCGTCGGACTCGCCGTGGGCTACGTGCTCGGGTCGCGTGCCGGTCGGCAGAGATACGAGCAGATCAAGTCCCAGGCTCTGAAGGTCTGGAACATGGAGCCCGTGCAGAAGCAGGTGGGCAAAGCGAAGGACTTCGCGAAGTCCAGCGCGATGGCGTTGCCGAGCACCCTTTGGGACTCGGCGGTCAAGGTGACCAAGGCTGCCACCTCGAAGGGGACCGCGGGCGAGCGGCTCGACGCCGCGGTGAAGGCCGGGAAAGACTCCGTGGATGCCGTCAGCAGCGCAGCGGACACGTCCGCCGACGCTGTGAAGCAGGCAGCCGACGAGGCGATCGACGACATCGCCAAGGCAGCCGGCAAGGAGTGACATGAGCGCCCCTCGAGAATTCCGCGATCGGGCGAACGATTCCCTTCTCTCGCTCCTCGGCGAGCTTCCGGAACTGATACGGAACCTGATTGTCGCCGAGGTCGATGCCGCGAAGGCATGGGCGCGGCAGGCGGGGAAGGATGCCGGGATCGGCGTCGTCCTGTTCCTCGTCGCCCTGTTCGTGCTGTTCTGGTCGTTGCCGGTGTTCGGTACCTTCCTGATCGCCGGGCTCTCGTCGTGGTGGCCGGTGTGGCTGTCGGCGCTGGTCGTGTTCGCCGCCCTCCTGGTCGTGACTATCGTGTTCGCCCTGCTCGGCGTGCTGAGATTCCGGAAGCTCACCCGCAGGCGTAACCCCGCCCAGGCTGTCAGCCAAGACATCAAGGAGATCCGTGATGAGCTCTGAGACCGGCGTTCCCAAGACAGCGGTAGACCTGTCGCTCACGGACCCGGTCGAGAGGGCCCGGGCAGAGTTGAAGGCCGCGCTCGCTGCCATCGAAGACAAGACCAACGTTCCCAAGCAGGTCTCGAAGGCCACCGACAGCGCGGTGACGAAACTGCGCCGCTTCTCGCAAGAACACCCCGTCGCGACCGTCACTCTCGCCGTGGTGAAAGCGGCGGCCGTGGGCGCTTTGGTGTGGTGGGGCGTCAACTCCTACGTCAACAAGTAGCCCCGCAGCAGCCACGAGGTGACCATCTCGTGACCTTTTGACCGCGACATCCCCCGAGCGTGGGGGTTATGCTCGGACAACAGGCAGCGCGATGATGCGGAAGCTGCCGACGACGTAGTTGCCACCATCCTGTGACCCGAGGTGACACGTCGTTCGGCTGCTCGAACGTCGGGCGGTCGACTCCGCATCGATGAGTCGATCATGAACCGAGCACCGTCCAAGACCGCCGCCAAGCCACTGGCCGGGTGGCGTGTTCTGGTCCCCCGCGGGGGACCCTGGGGCGACTCCGTCGCCGCGACGCTGCGGCGCCAGGGCGCCGTACCTGTCATCGCGCCGCTGATCAATTTCGCGCCCACAACTGACCAGACAGAGCTCGAGTCGGCGCTAGCGGCCCTTGCGGCGGGCGATTTCGACTGGGTGACGCTCACGAGTGCGACCACCGTCGACGTCCTCTATGCCTACCGCGCCGTCATCCCCCCGCAGACGAAGGTCGCCGCGGTCGGAGAAACCACGGCTGCAGCGCTGCAAGCCGTCGGGTACCGCGTGGATCTCGTACCGGACCTCGACAATTCAGCCGCGGGCCTGGCAGGCCAGATGATTGACCTCGAACCCGAGCCGCGCGACATCCTGACACTGCGCAGCGAGACGGCGAAGCCGGTGCTCACCGGAATGCTCAC
>NZ_DBHD01000065.1:0-4429 GCF_002296025.1 Microbacterium sp. UBA837 | reverse complement strand
CTTGCGACGACCGCGCCGGTGGTGGTGGCGCCGGCGATGCACACGGAGATGTGGCGGCATCCGGCGACGCAGCAGAACATGCGTGTGCTGCGTGCGCGCGGGGTGCACGTGGTCGGGCCGGCTGATGGGCCGTTGACCGGTGGCGATTCGGGGCCGGGGCGGATGAGTGAGCCGGATGAGATTGCGAATGCTGCGCTCGCCGTGGTTTCGGGTGCCGAGGGCGGGCGGGCGCGGGATCTTGCCGGGCTGAGGGTTGTCGTGTCGGCGGGTGGGACGCGGGAGCCGCTGGATCCGGTGCGGTTCCTCGGGAACCGCTCGAGTGGGCGGCAGGGGGTTGCGCTCGCGGTCGCTGCAGCTGACCGGGGTGCGGAGGTGACGCTGGTCGCCGCGCACATCGACGGTGAGGTGCTCGGTGGGGTGGGCGATGGCGTGAAGGTCGTGTCGGTGGGGACGGCGCTGGAGATGCAGGATGCCGTGACGGAGGCGGCATCCGCTGCGGATGTCGTGGTGATGGCGGCGGCGGTTGCCGACTATCGGCCCGCCGAGGTGGCGAAGGCGAAGCTCACGAAGGAAGCCCAGGGCGATCGTCTGACGCTGGAGCTCGTCGAGAATCCCGACATCGTGGCGGGGTTGGCAGCCGGCAGGCTGTCGGGACAGACGGTGGTGGCGTTCGCGGCAGAGACCTCGTCGGGGGATGAGTTGTTGGAGCGGGCCAGGCGTAAGCGGGAGCGCAAGGATGTCGATCTGCTCGTGGTGAACGAGGTTGGCTGGGCTCGCGGGTTCGAGTCGGCCGACAATGAGGTCGTCGTGATCGATCGGTCGGGCGAGGTCGCAGCGGAGGCTTCGGGGTCGAAGCGTGAGGTTGCGGAAGCCGTGTGGGACGCGGTAGTCGCAACGCGACGATAGGGTGAGGGCATCGTGGGGGAGGACGGCTGATGGATCGCACAGTCGCGTGGCAGGCGCTCCATTCAGCCGATACGGATGCCGAGACTCTCGCTCGAATTGCCGGTGAGTATCCGGAGTTCGCGCTGCAGATCGCGTCTCATCCTCAGTGCTATGACGAACTCGCATTGTGGGCTCGATCGGTCGCTGCGACGGGTGCTGCGGCGGAGACAGACAGCGCGTCCGCATCGTCACCCGCTGAAGATGCGGGTGGCTCGGGCATTCGTCCTGGCGTCTGGATCGGGATCGCGGCGGGAGCGGTAGCTGTCATCGCAGTCGGTGGTGGGGTGTGGGGGCTCATCGCGTCGGGTGTGTTGGGCAATGGGGTGGGGTCGCCCTTGGATGCCGGAACGGCGGCGGATGCGGAACGACCCGAGCTCGACGGGCCTGAGGTCTACGTCGGCGACGAGCTGGAGTGGTTCCTGCCGGAGGATAGCCAGTTGCGAGTGTTGTTCCCGGGTGTGGGTTCAGTCTCCCGCGGCGCCGAGCTCGGCGGTATCGGTGAGGGCGAGGGCGTGCACACGGGGCCTGAGGAGTGTTCCATGTGGTTCTGGGGCGATGACTGGGCCGTCGTGGGGTTGCGCACCGCTTCGTGGGACAACGGCGCAGTCGCGGTCCGCGGGTTCTCGACGGATGACGAAGCCGAGCACTACTTCGGCGGATATAGCGAGACCATCGACTCGTGTGCGGACTTCGCGATTCTCGGCCCTGATGAGGCGGAGTACGGTCGAGTTTTCATTGAGTCGCTCGACGTGCCCGCAGGGACAGAATCCCTGGTCGCTGTTCGCCGAACCGAGGGCGGCGAGATGCCACCGGAATCGGGCGACGACACGCTCGAGCTGCTCAGCCTCGAGGGAAACACCGTGACCACGGTCAGTGTCGTGTGGGATGACCGGTTCTCCGAGGCGTCGGAGCTCTCGAAGATCGTCGCCGCGGTCGTTGAGCAGCGCGACGAGGCGTTCGTGGCACTCGCTGATCAGATGGCGTTGCGCTGATCTGCCGGCGCTACGCTGATCAGCCGAGAATCTCGGCGTGGGTAGCCGCGGAGAGGGTGCGAGCGGCATCCTCGACCGTGACGCCGGTGAGTTCAAGGCCCGGCATCGTGTTCTCAATCGATTCGTCACCGTAGACGGAGGCGCCGTCGGCGGTGAACGTGATGAGATGCCCGGAGCGATCGGCGACCAGGTACTGCGTCCAGCCTGCGACGACGTACGACCGGTACATCCCGCCGGGGAACACGGCTCCGAGGTTTCCGCTGAGGTTGCCGAGGCGGATGCCGCGGGCGTTGGGGAGGAACGCGCCCGAAATGCTCTCTCCGAAGCTGGACGGGGCCCGTGACACGGAGATCGACCACAGCGTGCCGTCGTGGAAGACGGCTGACAGTCCGATCTCGAGGATTTGCCACTCGCCGTCTCGGATCTTCGTGAGGTCGGGCGCCGCGGCGGACGCTTCGGATTCGGTCATGCCGAGGGTGAGCGGGCCGATGCCGTCGAAGTCGATCTGCCACAGGCCGGCGTCGATCACCGAGGATGACCCGATGATGCATCGGCAGACGACGATGGTTCGCACCGTGTCGGTCGTGGGATCGTATGTGACCCGGTAGCCGACCGGGCTGCCCGGCTGGGCTCGATAGATGGCTGTGCCCGGCGCTTCATCGTCGCTTGCGACGGGAGCGCCATAGGTTGCTTCGAGGGATGCACGTGAGCTTCCCGGGCCGAAGCGTTCCGCGGTGACTGTTGTCTCATCGGCGGGGGTGATCGCGTAGACCCGATCATCGTGCAGCTCGACAGTTCCCCACCCGCAGTCGATCACGATGATTCGCACGCCGTTACGCAGCGTGGACTCGATGATTCGGATGTCGTCGACGTTGCTGCGGACTTCCGAGAAGGTCATGCCCAGCTGCACGCCGTGGAATCCGCGCGCGCTGAGCACTGTCGCGTCGTTGAGGGTTGCCGCTTTCAGTCGGGCGAAGAGTTCGTCAGGGTTGGATGCAGCGACCGCTGTTCCGCCTCCGACGCCGCCGATGCACGTCATCTGCTGCTGCGCCTCTTCGTCTTGGTCGACGCCGAATGCCACGACGTTGATGTTCACAAGCGGATTCTCGCGGTGCAGGTCGGCTGCGACGTCGCACGAGGTCGGTGGTGCGCACGTGTCGACGCCGTCGGAGATCAGCACGATATTTCCGGGTTGGCCGGGTGGGAGCATCGACATCGCAACACCCAATGCCGGCCCGATAGGGGTGAAACCGGATTGGGTGACGCCGTTGACGGACGCCCGGAGCGAGCCGAGGTCCATCGGCTGAAGGGAAGAGAGGGTCTTGACGTCTTGGCACCCCGATGCGCGCTCGGCATCCGAGTTGCCTGTGCCTGTCCCGAAGACGAGGAGGCCGACTTCTGCGTTCTGGGGGAGGGCCTCCAGGGCCGCGATGGTGGCTTGCTTGGCGACATCCATCCGTGTGACCCCCGGCGAGGTTTCGCGGATCATCGAACCGGAAGCGTCGAGGATGATCACCGTCGGCGGGATGCCGTCGTCGGTTGCGGCCTGTGCCGGTGGTGCTGTGAGCAGTCCCGCGGCCAGCAGAGCGGCGCCGGTGAGCATCCCAAGCTTCGCTACCCACTGACCGCGGTCGATCTTCGTGCCGCTTCGAGCCATCCAGATACCCCCTCGGGTAGGTTACGGCGTCGACGCTATTGCGCGCCACGAGAACGTCTTCGAGTGGCGAGATGCCGGCCGTTGTGGGTGCGCTGGGGTGACCCTGCGGTCGTCGAAGGACAGACTGTGACGTGGAGGCTTCGGGGTCACTCGCCCGAGGGCTCGCCCCAGACGCGGCGGCTGAGTGCGGCGATGTCTTTGTCGAGATGGTCGATGCGGGTGCCCATCGCATCGAACCGGGCGTTCATCTCGCCGCGGAGTCCGTTCATTTCTGCGCGCAGTCCGCTGATCGATGCATCCATTTCGCCGCGGAGTCCGTCGAAGCGGCCGTTCATCTCGCCGCGTAGTCCGTTGATGGATGCGGTCATGGTGCGGGTGAGGAGGGTTGTCATGACGGTCATGCCGCCGAGCATGAGCGTGGCGAAGAGGCCGATGAGCACCCAGCTCTGTGGTTCGGTCACGGCTGTCACCTTTCCAGTGTGCGGCAGGTCACATCAGGATGCCAAGGGTTCCCGCGCCGCCGATCGTTCGCGGGGTGGCCCGGGACTGTTCGCCGAATTGGGCGGCGCTGGGGAGGAGTCGCGCGCGGGGTGAGTCGGACCGGGTCTCAGTGCGGTCCACGGGCGGGTGCTTCAGGGCACGTGAGCCGGGTGGGCAGCGCGGGGGTGCGGGCACGGCGCGTCGGCACGTGGCTCCGGGAGGCGCGGTATGCCGGGTGGGCAGCGCGGAGTGTCGGCGCGTGAGGTGTGTCAGAACGGTGCGTCGGAGGCGTCGGCGGGTGCGGCATCCGGGGGTAGTGGATCGTCCGCGACGTATCGATCGGGGGTGAAGTGCA
>NZ_DBHD01000148.1:0-4171 GCF_002296025.1 Microbacterium sp. UBA837 | reverse complement strand
CAGCGCCGGCTCACCCAGCGGTGCGGAGGTGTGCCGAAGGGGCCGAACGAGGCCTCGCGCGCGGTCGAGGTCGGCGCGGGTCGTGATCTTGAATCCGACCCCATCCCCGGCGACCGTGGTGATCGTATGCCCGGCGGCGGCGACGACTGCCGCATCATCCGTGTACTCGTCCTCTGCCGCGGCGTATGCGCTTTCCAGAATCCCGCGCTGAAATCCCTGCGGTGTCTGCGCAGCAGTCAGACTCGACCTGTCGACGACCCCGACGATGGTGTCGCCCTCCATCTGCCGAATCGTGTCGACGACCGGCATGACCGGGACGACGCCGGCAGCGCCGGCCTCGAGCGCGCCGATCACGCGCGTGAACACATCAGGCGGGGTGAGGGCACGCGCCGCGTCGTGCACGAGGACGTATTCGACGTCGCCCCACAGCACGGCGAGGCCTGCGGCTACGGATGCCTGCCTGCTGGGTCCGCCGGTGACAACGGACACGAGGTCGCGCCTATCCGCCGCGGCCTCCTCGGCATCCGTCAACGCATCACCCTCGCGACCGGCGGGCGCGACGACGATGACCTGCATCGGTGGAGCCTCGAAGATGCCTCGAAGCGCATGTCGCAGGATGGTGTGATCGTCGAGGCCGACGAAGGCCTTGGGGATTCCGGCGGCGAGCCGGCTACCCGAGCCCGCTGCGACGACGATGACCGCGACGCGGGGGACCGGAATGATGCTCACGGGTGCCACGCTACCGCGCGGCAGCACCGACTCAGGAGGCGAGGACCTCGTCGAGCAGGACGCTGGCCTTCTCTTCGTCGGTCTTCTCGGCCAGCGCGAGCTCGGAGATCAGGATCTGCTTGGCCTTGGCCAGCATCCGCTTCTCACCGGCGGAAAGACCGCGGTCCTGATCGCGGCGCCACAGGTCGCGGACGACCTCACTCACCTTGATGACATCGCCCGACGCGAGCTTCTCGAGGTTCGCCTTGTATCGGCGAGACCAGTTCGTGGGCTCCTCGGTGAACGGCGCGCGCAGCACGTCGAACACGCGCTCGAGACCGTCCTTGCCGATCACATCACGGACGCCGACCAGGTCGACGTTCTCAGCCGGGACCTCGATGATCAGATCGCCTTGAGTGACGTTGAGTTTCAAGTACTTCTTGGTCTCGCCTTTGATGACGCGTTCCTTGACCTCGATGATTGTTGCGGCCCCGTGGTGCGGGTAGACAACCGTCTCGCCAACCTCAAAAAGCATGGAGTTATGTTCCTTTCGGCAAACTCCAGAATACCACAGGGCCCATACGCTAGAGTTCGCCACCCACTCTTCGACCCCGGGCGGAAGTGAGCTTCAGGGAGGCGTAAGCCGACGGTGCGCAACCCCGTAGAATGCATCGTGAAGCCGTCATCCGCTCAAGGAGGATCCGTGAAATCGCGCCTCATCGCGTCGCTCGTTGTGGGCGCAGCCCTCGTCCTCGGAACCTCGGGGTGCAGCCTGATCTCCGCGCACGCGACGACGATCGAGTACTCGCCCGCCGAGGGAACCAACGTCCCCGACGAGTCCGGTCCCCTGCAGGTTCGCAACACGATGATCGTCGCGAACGACGAGGGCACCGAAGGCAACTTCCTCGCCGCCATCATCAACAGCACGGACGAGACGTACGTTCTGAACATCGACTTCGCCGATGGTGTGACAGAACAGGTCATCGTTCCGGCGGGCACCGTCAAGAGCCTCGGCGAGAACGCCGATCCGATTCTGATCCGCGACCTGAACACCCCGCCCGGAGCGACGCTGTCGGCATCATTCCAGTCCGGTGAGGGCGTCACCTCCGTCATCTCGGTGCCGGTATTCAACGGCGACCTCGAATACCTCGCACCCTTCGTGCCCTGAGTCTTCCCGGAACCACAACGTCGGCCCCGCCTCTGTCGAGAGCGGGGCCGACGTGGTTTTGAGGTCGTGGCGGGTCAGGACTCAAAGCGATAGCCGAGCCCGCGGACTGTCACGAGCATGGTCGGATCGCTCGGGTTCTTCTCGATGCGTGAGCGGATGCGCTTGATGTGGACATCCAGTGTCTTCGTGTCGCCGAAGTAGTCGGTTCCCCACACCCGGTCGATGAGCTGACCACGCGTGAGCACCCGGCCCGCGTTGCGCATGAGCACCTCGAGGAGCTCGAATTCCTTCAGCGGCATGCTGATCTCGCTGCCGTCGACCGAGACGGTGTGCCGGTCGATGTCCAGCGTCACGCGCCCTCCTTCGAGGATGCGGTCGTCGAGGTCCGCCTCGGCGGTGGAGAGCCTGCGCAGCACTGCGCGCATCCGTGCGAGCAGTTCCCGAGCCGAGTAGGGCTTGGTCACATAGTCGTCAGCGCCGAGCTCGAGTCCCACGACGATATCGACCTCGGAGTCCTTCGCCGTGAGCATGATGATCGGAACAGACGACGAGGCGCGCAGTTGCCGACATACCTCGGTGCCGGGCATCCCGGGAAGCATGAGATCGAGCAACACGATGTCGGCGCCGAACTCACGGAACGAGGCGAGGGCGGCGGCTCCATCCTCGGCGATCTCGACCTCATAACCCTCCCGGCGCAGCAAGTACGCGAGCGGGTCGGCGAGGTCGGGTTCGTCCTCGACAAGTAGGACGCGAGTCATGCGGTTTCTCCGTTTCCTTCTCGGGCAGCGATGCCACTTCTGTCCGGTGTTCCGGTCCGATCGAGCGCGACGTGGACCGCACCCTCGGTCAGCACGGCATCCGAGCCCTGCAGTTTGGTCTTCTTCTTCTTGACCTTCTTCTCCTTTCGAACCCGCTTTCGGGGCGGCTCGTCGTGAGGAGACTCGATCAGAGGAAGCCGAATGGTGAACGTCGAGCCGCGGCCCTCGCGCGACCACAGGCGCACGTCGCCGCCATGGCGCTGTACGGCGTGCTTGACGATCGCCAACCCCAGGCCGGTTCCTCCGGTACGGCGCGAGCGAGCTTGATCTGCGCGGTAGAACCGTTCGAAGACGCGGTCCTGGTCTTCCTCGGAGATTCCGATTCCTCGGTCGGTGACGGCGATCTCGACGACGCCGTCCGCCGCTTTGACACCGATTCCTACGCTTGAGCCCTTCGGGGAGTAGGCGATGGCGTTGGCGATCAGGTTGCCCACGGCTTCGCTCAGCACCTGGGCATCGCCGCGAACGAACAGACCCCGTGTGCCGCCGCGGACGAGTTGCACGCCCGCGGAGTCGGCTTGGACGGCGTGAGCTTCGACGGCAGACGCGATGATCTCGTCGATCGAAGCGTCCCGCTCATCGTTGAGCTCATCGGCTGCCTGCAGGCGCGAGAGGTTCATGATGCGAGAGGTGAGGGTTGCCAGTCGCGTCGCCTCGGCAGACAGGCGCGAGGCGAACACCCGTACTTGGGCAGGGTCGTCGGATGCCGACTCGATGGCCTCGGCTAGCAGGCTCACCGCGCCCACCGGGGTCTTCAGCTCGTGGCTCGTGTTGGACACGAAGTCCCGTCGCATCTGCTCGACCCGCTCTTTCTCGGTGATATCGCGCAGCACGAGCAGCATGAGTCGGGAAGTGAGGGGCGTCGCCCGTACGGTGACCAGACGTGACTCCCCCGGCCCGGTGCCGCGGCGAATGCGAAATGTCGCGTTCGACGCTGCGTCGGCATCGCTGACCCGGCGCGCGACGCCGCGCAACTCGGCAGTGGGCAGCATGCTTCCCTCGGTCAGGTCGAAGGGCGCCGCGGATGCCGATGCCGCGATGATGACGCCGGCCGAATCGAGGACGACCGCGGGATCGTCGAGTCCGTGGAGGACCACTCGCGCACCCTCGGGAACATCCATGCCGGCGCCGTACTCGGCGCGCTCGCGAGCCCGCAGCGCCAACAGGATGAGGGTAGCCAGACCCGCACCGATCAGCAGCCCCACCAGGAGGCCGAGCAGGGCGATCTGCGCAGGTTGCATGGAAACAGCGTACGGGCGGCCCGGAGGACGACATTGCGAGCGGTGCTCGCGCCCACCTCGGGCGCGTCACTATTCACCGGAGCGGCACTGTCCGTTAACCTTCGGTGGCGAGAATCACTGGGTCGTCTGGCGTCTGCCGGTCGACAACACACGAAAGGGATCGGAATGCGCGAAGTCTTCCACCAGTCGCTCGAAGATGTGCAGAACCGTCTCGTTGAGATCTCCGGGATGGTCAC